>JBGASH010000278.1:0-3316 GCA_044229775.1 Bacteroidia bacterium | reverse complement strand
TTACTGTTGTTTTCGTTGAATTTTTCTGCACAACAACCCAAAACAGAAGAAGAAATAAAAAAAGAGGGGGCCAGACTTTTTGAATACGACGATTTTACCGGGGCCAACAAGTATTACACTCAATTAGTTTCTAATTACCCAAAAGACCCTGAGTTTAATTACCGTTTAGGGGTTTGTATGTTGTTTTCTGAGCCGGATAAGAAAAAATGCTATTCTTATTTAAGGTTTGCCAGTAATTATCCCAAGGATGCTCCAAAAGACGCGAAGTTTTATCTTGGTAAGGCTTATCACATGAATTACCAGTTTGATGAAGCTATTCGATATTATAATGAATACAAAACTATTGGATCTTCCGGTCAAATAAAAAAACTGCAGGTAGATCGGGAAATACAGGCTTGTAAGAATGGTAAAAGATTACTGTCAAGCATGCAGGCTCTGGTAGTGATGAACAAAAAGCAGTTAAATGAGGCCGACTATTTCAGGAGTTACGACCTTTCATCGGTAGGAGGGAAACTTTTAGTGAAACCCGACGACTTTAAAACGTCTTACGACAAGAAGAAAAAAGATAAATCGGTAGTTTATCTTCCTAAAATGGGTGATCGTGTGTTTTATTCGAGTTATGGTGAAAACGGCAACACGGGCCGCGATATTTATTTCGCCATTCGGATGGCCGATGGCCGTTTTGGAAAAGGACAAAAAGTGGTTGGCATTAATACTGAATTTGATGAGGACTATCCTTTTCTCCACCCTAATGGCCACACACTTTATTTCAGTTCCAAAGGGCATAACAGCATGGGTGGTTACGATATTTTTAAAACAACCTATAATGAAGATTCCAATAGTTGGTCAATTCCCGTTAACATGGAATTTCCTATCAATTCACCCGACGATGATTATTTGTTTGTAACCGACACTTCCGAAAAAATAGCCTATTTCTCCACCGGTCGCCAAAGTCCGCCCGGAAAGATCGATGTTCTTAAGATCAATACCGAGCGCCGTCCGATGGAGTTCGCGTTTTTAAAAGGTACGGTGTTAAAGGATGAACCCAACCAAAGTTTAGAATCTAAAATTACCGTTAAGAACATGGATAACGGCGTTACCATTGGCACTTTTGAGGCGAACGAAAATGGTGATTATAACATGGAATTGCCAAATGGCGGCAAATTTATTTTCACCGTTCAAACGCCTGGAATGCCTACACAGTCGGATAAGGTGATCATGCCAACAGCCACTTCATTAAAGCCATTTAAACAAAGTATTTCTTATGACAACAAGGTACTTAAGATAACTAATTACTTTGAAGTTCCCGAAGATGATAATAACTATTTGGCCTATCTTGAGCTGATCGAGAAAAAAGCAAAACTCGATGTTAATGAAAATGAATTTAAGAATAAAACGCCCGAGGATAATACAAACAAAACACCAAAAGATTCTATACCTGTAAATACCAATACCACTGTTGCCGTGAATCAAAAAACAGTGAATGCAGCTAATAGCAACACCAACACTGTTGCAACCAACTCTGCCACTTCTAATAATAACAAACAGGGCTTAACCAACCAGCAATTATTGGATGTGGCAAAAAAGGATGCGGTGGTGGCAAAGGACGAAGCAAAAAAACTGGGTCAGGAAGCCGTTAATGCGCAAGATCTGGCCAATCAGAAAAAAATTGAATCGGATAATAAGTTGAAAGAAGCGGATGAGGTGATTAAGAGCATTGATGCGATGACCGATGAGAACGAGAAACAAAAAGCAGTAGAAAAAGCGAATGAAATAAAGCAGGAAGCCAAGATCGCCAATGAAACTGCCATTGCCATTAATAATTATGCCAATAGTTTAAATGAAGACTCGAAAACTAAGGAAAAGGAAGCGCTTCTAAATAATCAGCTTAGTACCGAGCTTCAAAATATTGTAAAAAATCCAAAAGATAAGATCGCCCAAGGCAAAGCAGAAAATATCCAAAAACAGTTGGATGAATTAGCTAAAGTGAAGAAACAATCGGAAGAACAATTTACCAAGATCAAATCGGATTACGATCAGAAACAAAACGAAGTGGCTAAAGCAACTGAAAAATCAAACCAGTTGAAAAAAGAGAGCGATGATATTAAAACCGAGATAACCAATCACGAGAACGAGTTAGCTACCACTAAAGATAAACAACTGAAAGAGAATTTGAAAAATCAAATTGCAGATGAAAAAACTGATCTGGAGAATAAAAATAAAGAGATAGCTCAAAATGAACAAAAGATAGCCATTCTTAAAAACGAGTCTAAGTCGTTGGAAAATCAAACCGAGTTGGCTAACAAGATCAAAAGTACTTCGAGTAGCAGCGCGGTTGCCGTTAATAGCAATACTACATCTGTAAACAATAATAATGCGAATACAAACAATAACAATGCTGCCACATTTGAGAACATATCCGGTAAGCATAACGAAGAACTAAATGCTATAAAAGATAAAGAAAGCAAGACAGGACTGGAAGAATCGAATAAAATATTAACCGATTACAATAAGCAGTTAAGTGATATTATCGCTTTAGATAAACTGGATTTTAATAATAACAAAACGCCTGAAGAGAAGAAAAAATTAAACGCTGAGATCAAAAAGTTTGAAGATCAAAAGGCCATCAATGAAAAACAGATCGCTTCCAATAACGCAAAAATTAAGCAGATCGATACTAATGGCGGGGTGGTTACAAATAATAACAATAATGCCACAAACACCAATACCAGCAGTATCAATTCCAATACAAATACAACTTCTTCCAATACCACAAGTATCGCCAACAACACTAATAGTAGTTCAAATAATACACCTCCTGTTAAAATTAATTTTGAGAATGGAAACGAAGCCCAAAAATTGAACGAATTAAAAACGTATTTGAATAATTCGGACAATACGTCGTTTAATTTCAATGAATACAAAGAACCTACTTCTCAAAATTTAAAGAAAGAAGCGGAAACAAAATTGTTAGCGGTAAATACCACTAAGAACGAATTATCAAATCTAATAGCTACCGAGGAACAAAATTTAAAGAACAATCAAAGCACGACGGATAATGTTAAAACAACAGAGAGTGTAACCAAAGAAGGCGATGATCTGAAAACGCAAGCAAAGGAAAAAAGAACTGAAGCGCAAACAAAAGAAGGCCCCGAAAAAGAAAAGCTGATTAATGAGGCGGTTAGTTTAACTAAAGCCGCTAACGAAAAATATCTTGAAGCATCGGAAATTGAAAAGAAAAAGGACAGGACGGAGTTTGATGTGAATAATGAAAATATTACCAACCTCATAAACACAAAAAAATCTGGTCAGGCCG
>JBGASH010000277.1:0-3320 GCA_044229775.1 Bacteroidia bacterium | reverse complement strand
AGCGAAACACAAAAAGTAAGTTTAGAGGTGTATGATCTATCCGGCCGACAGGTGATATCTTTAATTGACGCTACACTAGGCTCAGGACCTTATTCCATTGCCATGGATGCTTCAGCCCTGCAACCCGGAATTTATATTGTGAGATATGTAGAAGGTGAAAGAATGACAACGAAGAAACTGAACGTGATCAGATAGCCCGGAGTTTCTATTATGAGCTCGTAGCTTTCTTTTCTAACCATTTTATAAAATCGAAATAACGCTTATGGTAAAAGTAATTGTCAAGCGCTTCCAACTTCTTACCCGTTAATTCTTTCTGATCATTAAAGAATTTACTGGTCGGTTCGCTATTGATGTAGTTTTTGAGAAATATCACCATTAGCTTCTCATATTCATCATAATAATTATTAGTCCTTAAAAGCCGTTCATAGGTCCTGAGTTTATTTTCTGCTAACTTACTATCCCCTTTTTCCAAGGTCTGCAAAAGATCAACAAAAAGGGCTTTAATGAAGAAATCTATCCTTAATACCTTTTGATTTGGCAAATTAATAAGATCACCCAAATGTTTATTGGCTTTTTTGTTCTCTCCTATCATAAAGTAACTATAGCCCATAAGGTATGAAAACAGGTTGAACGACTCAGGCATTTTTTTTAAAAGATGTTTCTCATTTATAAAATAAGTATTGCCCAGTTCAATTACTTTTTGAAAGTTCGAGGCGGCGGCATATAAACTCATTTTATTGATATTAAAATAATAGAGATCGAGATTGTTCTGGTATTCGCTACCGCTTGATCTTAAAAAAGATTCTATATTCTTCAAACTTTGGAATGCCCTTTCGTATTCACCTGTACTTAAACAGGCTAACATATGTGCGTTCACAAATCCATACCCCAGATAGACAGGAAGGAATTTCCTTTTTGGACTCTTATTTATTATGGCAAGCGCTTTACTGCTGATGTTAATGGTTTCTTTGTGATCTTTTTTCAGAATAGCCAAGCGACAAAACGAAGCCATGCTAAGGATCTGCTTTAAAAAAGTATCGGGCTCATTACCTATGATATTTCCTTTTTCTGGCGGGATTTGGAACGAAAGGTCAAAAGGTTTTTTCTCATAAACAGAAGTTGGCAAAAACGCCTTCCACATTTGATATTTATAGTAACCTGTTTGTATAAAATGTTTAGATGCATTGTAAAAGGTTTCGAAGGACCTTTGCAGGTCGTCGGCAGAACTTACCTCGCCTGTATATCTTGAATTGATCTCATCACGTAGCTCTAAAAGAAATACTACTACAATATAGTCTTCGCGTTCTATGGCCTTTTTCAATACAAGGTTTATTCTTTTCAGGCACTGATCGAACAAGCCCTTGTACTTTAACACCATGATCTGCGATAATTCCTGGAAAGAATGTATCTCTTCAATGTTATTGCCGTGAATTGATTCGAGGTTCTTTAAAATAATTCGGGTAAGGTAATTCTTGATCTCCGATAGTCTTTCCTTTTTTATTCCGACCCTTTTAATGATACTTTCCTCATTGTATACTTCGGCTGTATCAATTAATTTATAGACCTTAAAATAAATATTATTTATTTTCCCTTTAAAAGCGTTTTTATAAAGATCGGCCTTCTCTTGTTTGGTAAGCGATTTTATCAGCTCGTATAAATGTGTATCGCCCTTGGCTGGCATATTATTTTGTTTTCGAGTCCAACCAGTTCAATAAATTAAAATAACGATTGTGATAATTCAGGTCAGATAGGTTCTTGATCTTTGAATATAACAATGCTCTTTGCTCTTTTAAGAATGTTTTATTCATATCGTTATTTAGACAAGCTTTCAAAAAAGCACACGTGATCTTTTCATAATCATCATAACGGTTATTGGTTTTCAATAAACGTTCGTAGGTGCGTATCTTATTCTCAGCTATGTCAATATCCTTTTTTAATAAAAAGATCAATATCTCAATGAACAAAGCCTTCATAAAAAAATCGATCCGCAGGCGTTTATCATTCGACTGGTTGATGATCGCGTAAAGATGTTTGAGGGATTTTTTAGGGTCGTCGAGACAAAAATAACTGTACCCCATGTTATAATTATAGATATTACTGTTCTCGATGAACTGTTCAATTTGTTTACTGTATTTTTTATAATAGGCCAGGCCGGTCTCAATGGTCTTCTCAAAATTCCCCGAAACCGAATACAAACTCATTTGATTTACGTTAAAGAAAAGATAATCGATATTATTTTCGTAAGAGGTACCATGTTCCTTTAAATATTCTTCAATTTTTTTTAGTGTGGCAAATCCGCTTTCATAATCACCGGTAAAAAGACAGCTTCCGGCATGCACATTTAAAAAACCATAACCAAGATAAGCCGAAAGATGGGCCGACTTACGTGGATCAACATTCATGTAATTAATGGCGCGTGCGCTGATTTTTTGGGCTTTCTTGAAATCTTTTTCAAGTATTGCAATGCGGCATTGCGCCCTCAATAATAAGATCTTCTTTTGAAAGGTATCGGGTTTTTGTGGAGAAGAAATTTTAAAATCACTTATTTTATCACTGAAGGTTAGATCAAATGATTCCTTTTCAAAAACCGTAACAGGCAATAACGATTTAAAAAAAAGATATTTGTAATGTGCCAATTCATAAGCTTGTTTCAACGTTTCGGCATAATCTTCAAAGGCACTGTTGAGATCGGCCGATGATTGAAAGTTTCCCAGAAAACGGAAATTGATCTCATCCCTATTCTCAATGAGCGTTAAAGCATTAATGTAATCCTCTTTCTCAATGGCTTTTTTAAGTGCGGCGTTCGTTCTTTTAAGCGACTGATCGAATAATCCTTTGTAACCCAGCACCAATATCTGAGATATCTCCTGAAAGTTCCGTATGGCCGAAATATTATTACCATGTATGATCTCAAGGGTTTTTAAAATGGTTTTGTGCAAGTAGTTTTTTATTTCGGGTAATCGCTCCTTCTTAATGCCGGCCTTTTTTATGAGAACAGTCTCGTCGTACTCTTCGTTACCTTCAATTAATTTATAAACTTTAAAATAAATATTATCCGCTTTTCCCGCGAAAGCGTATTTGTGAAGTTCTATCTTTTCCTGCTTGGTAAGCGAGTTAATAAGGTCAAATAAATATGTGTCTCCAACGGCCGGCATTTTTTAATCTTTAGTACTGTGCAATAACTAAAAGTAAGGTTTTTGTCTTTAAAATCCATGTCCAAAATCGCTTGATCATCTTAAAACCAATGTTTTACAAATATTTACAATATATTGTTTATCAACAAGTTAATAATCTTATGTTTTGTGCGTACCATTTTTACT
>JBGASH010000276.1:0-3322 GCA_044229775.1 Bacteroidia bacterium | reverse complement strand
CGAGAAGCAACATTTTTGTCATGAATAATACAAAAATGGCGCGCATGCCGTAATAACTAAATCGTTCCCAGAATTCAGTTACAAAGAGTACGTATAGTCCTTTTGGATGACCTTTTTGAACAGTAGGTTGTGTCATAATGTGTTTTAAAGTTAATGGGCTAAAATAGCAGTTTTATTTAAGGTAAGCAACCCTTTTATGGGGGATTTATTATTTAGGATGTACGAATTACGATTTATTGCATGTATTAAATCATAAATTAAACGATAAATTAATTCGTAAACTTAAATCGTGTGTCGTAAACCGTATTTCGTAAATCAATAAACGTGTTGTCCGCCGTTAATAGAATAATTGGCGCCGGTAATAAAACTGGTTTCTTCACTGGCAAGGAAACTTACAAGATGCGCCACTTCGTGTGTGCCGCCTAAACGTCCCATTGGAACTTGCGCTACAATTTGATTTAAAACCTTTTCGGGTACGGCCATTACCATGTCAGTGCCTATGTAGCCAGGCGAAATAGTATTTACCGTTATACCATGCTTTGAAACTTCCATGGCTAATGATTTGGTAAAACCGTGCATGCCTGCTTTTGCGGCGCTGTAATTAGTTTGTCCAAATTGTCCACGCTGACCGTTAACCGATGAAATATTGATAATGCGGCCGAATTTCCGTTCTATCATGCCGTCGATAACGTGTTTGGTACAATTAAAAACTGAATTTAAGTTGGTGTTTATAACAGAGTACCAATCATCTTTTTTCATATTCACCAATCGGCTATCGCGGGTAATACCGGCGTTATTTACCAAGGTATCAATAGTACCAACCTCCGATTCAATCTTTTTAACCATTTCGCCGCAGCTATCAAAATCACTCACGTCGCCATAAAACAATTTAATATTATACCCTTGGGCCTTTAGATCTGAGATCCATTTATCGGCTTTTTCTTTTGTGTGGTAGTTACCCACCACGTTATAACCATCCTTATACAATTTAATGCACATGGCAGTTCCTAAACCACCTGTAGCGCCGGTTACTAAAACGGTTCGTTTATTGGATGTTTCCATTGAGAAAATTTATAATGTATGGTTTATAGTTTATAAATGGTGATGAGGATTGCGGACAACCAAGGACTATTATCTATACACTATTTAATTTTATTTACATTCATTACGGTTGCTTCACCACTGGTAACATTGTTTCCGGTCGATTTGTCCTTAATAAGCGTTTCGATAACCTCTCGGTTCTTGTCCTTTTGAACTTCTTTTACGGTAAAAACAGCTTCATAATCCACATCTACATACATAGGTTTTAAGAAGGAAAGCGATTGTTTTAAATAAATAGTTCCTTCGCCCGGAAAAAGGGTTCCAAAAACCTTACTGAATAGCGAAGCGCCAAGCATGCCATGCATAATAGGACGTTTGAACATGGTAGTAGCGGCAAAAGCGGCATCGGTATGAACCGGGTTATTATCACCGGTTACCTGGGCAAAACGGTTTACGTCATCTTGAGTAAACTTAAAACTATGGGTATAAACCTGGTTAACTTCGATCATGGAGGCTTGTTAAAAAAGTGTTGACAAATATAGTTTATTATGATTTGATAGACAAACAGCGACTTTTAGACGATTATTTAACAATTATTTCATATAAAACACTTGACATGAATACCAAAAATTTCCGATATTTGCATAAAATTTGAAAAACACAGCATAACTGGCTGAATATCAAATAGAAATAGAGTAACTCATTATATAACAATTATTTAATAAAACAATAAAATGAAAACCAATAATCCGTTTATCGATAATTTGATCGAAACACAAGCAACCGTGATGAATAACTGGATGGACTCCACAAAGAAGATCCAAAGCGCTATTACCAGCGGTAATATTACTACCGAAGGTCAGGCTATTTACAAAGAGTGGCTTGATAAACAAACCAGCTTATTAGGCGGTATGCAAAGTACGGCTGCAAAAGCTTTTGCCAATAACGAAAACAAACCAGAAGAGTTTTTTAAGAACTGGTACAACCAACAATTAAATAACGTTAAGCAATTAACTGATTTTAATCAGAGTGTTTATAGCAGCATTTCTAATTTTGGTAAACCGGCTAACGATTATATGAATACGTTCAACACGGTTAATACCGCCTGGACCAATATCTATAACAGCTGGGTAAATACTTTAAACACCTCTTACGATGCGTATTCAAAAAGTTTTAATTCGCCTTTTAACAAAGACGTATTCAAGAATATCTTTGAAAGCAATCAGGTGTATTTGAAAGCACAAGAAATTTTTCAACCTGTGATTAAAGCTATTCAGGCTAACGATTTCAGCGCTGAAACCTGGAAGAATATTTATAATGTGGAGAATTACAAAAAGATCACAGAACAGATCTTTGGTAATCTTTACAACAATGCCAACATTAAAGAAGTTTACGATAACGCTACAAAGCAAGTACACGACTTTTTCAATAACCAAAACAATTTAAGCAAAGAGTATTTCCAGCAAATTCAGGGAATGTCGAAAGAGTTTCCTCAATTATTCAGCGGTAATTTTGATAAATTGAAAGAACTTTACAGCGAAGTAAATACCGTTTTTGGTAAAACCTTTGAGCCAATTTTAAAATTGGTTAATCCAGGTAAAGAAAAAGAAAACATCGAAGCCAGTATCGCTTTAATGGATAAAGTTGCTGAGTACAGTATTAAACAAAATGAATTGCAGCATTTCTTATTCAATTCAACTCAAAAATCGTTAGAAACTGTTGCAAAACAATATTCTGAAAAATATAAGAACGCTAAACCAGGTGAAGTTCCAACTTATACTGAGATCTATAACGACTGGGTTAAAGTGAACGAGCAGATCTTAAGCGAATTATTCGCAACAGAAGAATTCTCTAAGATCAAAGCTGAAACATTAGGTTTGAGCATGGACGTTAAAAAACAATTCGAAAAACAATTCGAAAACATTTTCGAAAATTATCCGGTTGTTTTCCGTTCGGAAATTGAAGAATTATACAAAACCATTTATGATCTTAAAAAGACCATAAAAGATCTTCAGGCAAAATTGGGTAATACCGATTCTACTGAATCAAAGAACAAGAAAAAGTAATTCGAAAATAGTTCTAAGCATAGCTGCTTGAGGCTGTCTCTTTAGTGTTTGGGAGGCAGCCTTTTTATTTTATGCCAATTGCGCCATAAGTATTATCTTGCCATATGCTGTTAAGCAAAGCCTCTATAAATAAATTATATCTGGTATTCTTTATTTCAATTGCTTTCAACTTTTTTTATTTTATGCCTCTAAATTCATCCTGGTATCGCATCATT
>JBGASH010000018.1:0-27094 GCA_044229775.1 Bacteroidia bacterium | reverse complement strand
GAAATAATTAGGAGAAAAGGCATACAGAACAAAACAAATCTTCCTGCAAACTTTTTTACTTCGGTACTGATCATTTTAAAACTGAAAATAAATAAATTGAGATGGGTTGGTTCCCGAATAAACAACAATGCTTATGATTAACAGATAGTATAGTGACCAACGCACTGGACGCGGGAACTTTTTGAGGGTGGCCAGACTAGCTCCTTTACCTTGTATAAATTGAAATATTTCAAGAAGGACAATTACGATAATCGCCAAGAAAAATTCTTTAGCCTCAAGTCCCATATTGTACCCTCCGAACTGAAGTTTTAAATTGGTAAACAAATGTTTTATCACATAAAGTGCGTCACCGAAATTATTGGCTCTGAAAAAGATTAGGGTAAATGTAAAAAATGAGACCGTAAGTATTTTACTACTAAAATTATAAAATACCGGATTTAACTTTTTGGCCCATTTTTTTCTCCTTTTATTGATCAGTAACTCGTAACACAAGGCCAATCCATTGAGCATTCCCCAAATAATAAAATTCCAGCTTGCGCCATGCCATAAGCCGCTGATTGAAAAACTAATAAAAATAGCAAGCATTATCCCCCACTTTTCCCAATTACGAAAAGCAACAGACATAGGTGTAAATAAATAATCGTTTATCCATGAGGAAAGGGAAATATGCCAGCGTTTCCAAATTTCGGATGGTGATCTTGAGGCCAACGGTCGATTAAAGTTTGTCATTAATTTGAAGCCCATTACTCGTGCCGCACCAATAGCTATGTCAGAATATCCCGAAAAATCGCAATAGATCTGATAAGTAAAAAAAACGGCGGCTATTATAAGTGGTACACCTGTATAACTATGTACATCACCATAAACCGTATTTACTAAAATTGCCAAACGATCTGCAATAACAAGTTTTTTAAAAAATCCCCACAGCATTTGCTTAAGCCCGTCTGCTACATCATCATATTTAAAAACTTTTTGTTCATGAAACTGGGGTAATAAGTTTTGTGGTCTTTCAATTGGGCCTGCCACCAACTGTGGATAGAACATCACGTATAAGGAATAGATCCCGAAATGTCTTTCGGCCTTTTGATTTCCCCTATAAACTTCGATAGTATAACTCATTGCTTGAAATGTGTGGAATGAAAGACCTATTGGCAAAAGTATACTTAAGAAGGGTATTGGATTAGTATAACCTAACAAGTTAAAAAGCCCCGAAATATTCCCATTTAAAAAGTTATAGTATTTAAAAACCGCTAGCACACCAATATTAGCCGCAAGACTCATCCACAAAAATCGTTTCCGTTTACGAAGATCTAAAGCTTCCTCAATTAATATACCGGCGTAATAGTCAATAACAATTGTGAAGAACAAAATGAGAATATAAACGGCTTTAAAGAACATATAAAATACACAAGAGGCGCTCAATAATAGAATCCACCTGTATCTATGAGGTAAGACAAAATACAATAACGTGACTATTGGGAAAAAAATAAGAAACTCTAAGGAATTAAATAGCATTTACAATTGTAATTTGTTCTGGATTGAAAGGCACATTTCTCCAACATTTTTAAAAGTTTGGATCTCATTGGCACTGAAACGGATCTTGAAATGCTTTTCTATTGCTACCACCAATTGAATGTGGGTAAGAGAATCCCAGTCTTCAACATCTTCTGCAGTGGTTTCTTTTTTTATTGTAATGTTCTCGTTATCGAGCACGTCTTTAAAAATGCTATTTACCTGTTGGAGTATTTCAGTAATTTCCATATTATTTTTTTGTTAATGTCTCATTCCAAAAAGATTCTATCTGGTCTTTAAAATTATTAAACGTGTGGACCTCTTTTGTAAGCCTAATGCCTTCGCTTGCCATTGAAGCATGAATTTCGGGATGAGAAATATAATATTCCAGCGCATCTGCTAAACCATTCTCATCATCCCTCTTTAATAAAATACCATTAACGCCGTCTTTAACAAACAGATCCGTTTGACCCACATTCCGTGCAATAATAGCATTGCCCGCCGCCATGGCCTCGTTCATAGATAAAGAAGGGAAATTTTCAAAGTCTTGTGTAGAAACAAAACATTTTGACTCTTCGAATACTGATGTAAGATCCAATCCATGCTTGACTTCCATAACATCGTTTAATCCGTATTCATTTATTTTACTCTTTGTGTCATTTTCGAGATTTCCCTTTCCGTAAATATAAAATTTCCAATTCATTGCTTCTTTGCAGCGCTTTTTTAAAATATTAACGGCTTCAACAAAAAGCAATGGTCGTTTAGCTATTGTCAAGCGACCAGCAAATACGATGTTATTTTTTTTGGGTTTATCGTTCTTAAATACTTTTCCGCTATAGCGGGATTGGATATAAAAGATCTGAGGATCGCTTTTAATGATTTTATGTTGTTCAGCAAAATCCTTAAATAATTTATACCAGCTTATTACCGAATCGATCTTAACGGTTGAAAATAAGCCTTCCAATACTTTTTTAAAATTATACCCTCTTCCATCATCGTTAAAATAATAGTGCGGAATAAAGCTATCGGTGATCGTAATACAGATTTTAGGACGGCGTTTTGGCGACATGTTATCAATGGCGCTCAAAAGCGGAAGATAATGGGCGTTATATAAAGGAACTTGTATCAGCTTAATATTATACCTACGAATCAGGCGTTCGATCTGAAAGGCTTCAATTCGATTTTTAAAACGGTTATTAATGACGCGGTAGGTTAAAACATTTTTGTCGTACTTCAAGTTTCCTATGCTACTAAAATTTTCAAGAGATGCGCGGTCAGATATGAAGAAAATATTGTATTTAGGATCAGACCTCCTGTACTCTTCAAAGAAATCGGAAAAAAACCTTTCTGCTCCGCCCCCACCCGACAAATTTCCAACCCCCGTGAAAAGAAAAGCCACATTCTCCATTATTTTTTAAACGACGCTATTACGTCTAGAAAAGGTCCTACCAATCTTTTAAAAATATAATACTTTCTAAAGTGCTTTTTATCCCATTGCGTTCCATAGAATTCGTGGGGAATAGGTTTTTGATTCATGTAAGTCTCAAACTCTTCCTTGGTAATTCCAAATTTTTTAAGCGCATACTCATAATCCTGCTTTTGTAATTCAGGGTCGTAAGGCGGTTTTTTTAACTCTTCGATCGCCTCATCCCGTGTTATGGTCTTTGAAGCAATCAACGACGATAAATGCGCCTTGCGTTTATCTATCTTAAATTTACGAACAAGAATATATCCCTGATAAAAACGGGTAAACACCGATTCATAATGTTTACCGCCGTAATCGCGCCATCCGAATTCTTTCTTCAATATTTCTTTGGCCTCATTTTTATCATATTCCAACAAATTAAGAGGAGGAATAGAATGCATAGAATGTAATTTCAGGTTTATCAATTGCTGAATGAGTCCGAGTTTAGGAAAATTTTTCAGTTTTCTTGTGCCAAATTTTTTATGGATGGCGGTAAGATTTACGATATCGAGCTTATCGCCATAATACCAGCTGCGAGGCAAAATTCCTTCGGAAGCAATATTATTTCCGTTAATAATACTTTTTATCTTGTATTTTTTAGCGATGCGGTGCAAAGAGGCATAAATAAGCTGATCGGTTGGTACTTCTATATCAAGCACAGACGCTTTTATATATGCTAATTGAAGATCTTTAAAATCTTCCCAATCGATCACATAAGTATACAGGTCAAAACCGGTTTTAGAAATGATATTTTCGATATTCATGGAAGCGAGCTCGCTGTTCCAACCATTATCAAAATGAACAACTAGTGGTCTTAATCCGGTTTGTTTTACCCAATAACAAATGTATGAGCTATCCACCCCACCACTTAATCCAACCAAACAATCGTATTTATCGTTCTTGCCCAACTCCTTCATTTTAACAACCGCGTCATCTAATTCTTTTAATCTTACTTCCTTTGGTCGCCAAATAGTTTTCTCGGCCAGAACATCAAACTCCCTGCAAAAATTACACACGCCTTTTTCATCAAATTTAATTTCAGGTGCTGTGGTATCCATCACACAACGGGTGCATTGCTGGTATTTTATCGCTACATCACTCATTGATCAATAGAACATTTAAAATACACCAGATCTGCGAAGCATTTGAGTTGTTCCAGGCGTTGTTAGTATAATTCAGTTCCACGTCTTTTCTAATTTGCGAAGTGTTAAACAAATTTGACGACATGAATTTTTGAGATGACAAATTATCATTCACCATTTCTTTCAAAGGCCCTGTGATCCATTCCATGATAGGCGAGCCAATTCCGATCTTTAATTTTCTTGTACGAATGGTTTCAGGAACAATTCCCTTCATGGCATCGCGAATAATTCGTTTAGTGAATCCTCCCCCCAACTTACTTTCCTGTGGTAATGAGAACATGTAATTCACCAATCGGTAATCCATAAATGGCATTCGTATCTCAACCCCATGCTGCATGCTTGCCCTGTCAAAGTCGCGAAGGTTAATAGGCAAACTGTTATAATGAAAATCGTCGAATAGTTTTTTGCTTATACCTTTGAAGGGATTGGTGAACACTTCCATCTTGGCATCCGGAGCGACACCCCCACCGGAGTTGGACAACCAAGTGCTTTTTTGTGTCGAGCGACTTACGCCATTTGATCTAAGAATTGCTTTTACTTTGCTCTTTACCTTTGCGGTTAGTCTATTATTTTCATAGTACTTTCGCATTAATTTTTCTTTATTGTATGCGGGATTTAAATTAGTAATATCATCGGCATAGTGCATTGCTTTTTCTTCCTCACCGGATCTTACCGCTTCATAAAAAGCATCCAATGTATAATAGGTATAACCAAAAGCATATTCGTCGGCGCCATGACCATCCAGGGAAACTACCACGCCATTAGTTCTCATGGCCTTGTAAATATCGCTAATAGCTATAAGCGGACTTGCAATTATGCCATCAAATAATTGGGTGGTTGAGACTACGTCGTTTGTAAGATTTGAATAATCGGGTGTTAAATACACAGCGTTCCCATTTGTATATTTAATTACTTCTTCGGCATATTTACGTTCATCCATGGTAGTGCCCGGAAAAGTGGCAATGAATGCTCTTTGCCAATCGGAAGGCAGGCGCTTTAATTCGGAGGAATTGTTTTTGAATTGTTGTAAGGTGCAATATACCGAACTCGAATCCAATCCGCCGCTCAATGCAGATGCCAACGGAACATCGCTTCGCATTCTCAATTTACAAGCGTTAAAAAATAATTCTTTAAATTCTTTAACCTGTTCAGTATAGTCGGGATTTACTTTTACCAAATGATCGGCGGTATTCCACCAGCGCTCTATATTTAATTTCCTGTCGGCCGAAATAGTAATAGTATGTCCGGGAAGCAGTTGATGAATGTCTTTAAAAATTGTTTTTCCTGTTGCTTCTATATAAGATGAATTTTGAACAGCCGTTATAAGATTCTCTTCATCAAAACTTCTTTTAAAACCTTGCAGGTGCCTAAACGCGATGGTTTCGGAAGCAAATGCGAATAATTGCCCTGGCAAATACACATAATGAAGCGGTTTAACACCGTAACGGTCGCGTGCAAGGAAAAGTGTATTTTCTTTTTTATCCCACAAAGCGAAGGCCCACATGCCATTGAATTTAAGCAGACAATTCTTTCCAAATTCATTGTAAGCAGCCAACACCACCTCGGTATCAGTATTGGTTTTGAATTTATATCCTTTAGAGATCAACTCGTCTTTTATCTCTAAAAAATTAAAAACCTCACCATTAAAGGTAATTGCATAACGGTCTAAGTATTCCAGCGGTTGTTTGCCAGCTTCTGTGAGATCGAGAATAGAAAGTCTTCTATGTCCTAAACCCAATGCCTCGTTGTTGTATAATTCATAGCCTGAGCCATCAGGACCACGATGCTTAAGCGCATCCGTAAATAATTTTAACGCGTTTAAATCGATCGATGTCCCGTTTAAATTATATATTCCGGCAATTCCGCACATTTAGTTTTGCAATAGTTTTTCTATCTCCTTACACATTATTTCCTGATTTATTTCTCCGCTGAGTTCTTTAGCACATTTGTTTGAGTTGTTTTTATAATTATTAATCTCATCACAACTTAATTTCTTAATTGTATCGGCCATACCTAACGATGTAAAATCAGGAGAAACCACGCCGAGGTCGTACTTCTCTACCAGATTTTTCATATCTGGATTTGGCGAAACCGCGATACACAATCTGCCCTGAACAAATTCAAATAATTTATTAGGAAGAGCATTAAGCCAATTAAAATTTACAGGTGGAAGAATAAATAATCCTATATCATATTTATTACACGCAACCGCGATCTCATTCACTTTTACAGGTGTAACGAATTTTATCCTGCTGTTGCTTCTGTATTTTTCTTTTAAGGCATTTAAATACTCCTGCTCTGTTGGAATCAACATTAAATATAATTCATAATCATTGCTAAGATAGTTCATCATGTCGGCCATTAACTCTACTTGTCTTGAACTGATAGCAGCACCATGATGAATTATCTTAATGGGTTTGGATGAATTTTTCGGAACTAGTTGAACATAATTAGTGGCATTCGTAATTACAATCGAACGAATAGGGTAATCCTTCTGATACTCTGCTTGAATAATGCCCGAAACACAAAACATCAAATCAATCTTAGTATAGCTACTTTTGATCAAATACTCATAATAGGGCTTACTATATTTAAGCCAGTTAACATTATTTTCAAATTCCTTAAGATAATATTCGTGAGCATTGAATATTTTTTTTGATGTTGCCGGGCCTTTTGCTAATAAAGGCAGCGTATAAATTCCATGACCAATGATCAGATCGGGACTTAGGTGTTCTATTTTCTTTAATAATGCCCTCTTCGGTTTCGTCCAGTATTTATTTTTATAGTACTGGTCTTTAGAAAATCTTTTCTCAATAAATAGTTTTATCCATAAACTCACCGGTTTTCTTAGAACAGAAGGCCACTTAACATGAAAGGATGGAATAATTGGTTCGGTAATATAATTTTTGATGTTTTGAAAGTGTATGTTCGCCATTTGCTGCGTTCCTGTTGAAAACACATGTAACTCATATTTTCCTTCAAGAGCATGTATAGTCCTTAAAACCCTTGGCTCAGAAAAATAATCACTAAAACACAAAATCAGAACTTTCATTAGTATCACTAATTCTTAATATAACTACCAAGCATAAAGGTGAGCCAACGATCTACTTTTTTACCAGTGGTATTCAACTTATTATCTAAAATGTACTGCTCTCCATTCCTCATTGCCAAATGGGCGGCTGTTCTTTCAAGAAATCTTGCTTCAGGTGTTTCAAATCCTACTTTGTTCTTTCGCCAGGTAATTTTATCCGGTAATTTGTGATCAAAAGCTTTGCGCAGAATGAATTTAGGCCATCCCTCCTTCAATTTAAAATCATCAGGTAAAGAAAAAACAAATTCAACGAGTTCATGGTTTAAAAATGGTAACCTGGTCTCTACTGAGTGTGCCATTGAATTTCTGTCGGCGTATC
Organism: Bacteroidia bacterium; assembly: GCA_044229775.1. Taxonomy (GTDB): domain Bacteria; phylum Bacteroidota; class Bacteroidia; order B-17B0; family Aurantibacillaceae; genus JAHEYG01. Next base: position 19,565 of record JBGASH010000018.1, on the reverse strand, counting down.
TTAATAATTGTTGTAACTGACTTCCTGTAATATACTTCTTTAAAGTTTCGGAAAAATAGTTTTGTGGTACTGCTTGTTCTTTGCCAATCGCGCGTTTTACCTTTCGCTTTAACTTCAAGACTGCCGTATCATTTTTATTCAGATCAACATTACCGTGTTTTGAGCCATGCATATTATTATAGCACTTCGCTTCTGATGAATATACAGAAGGGTTATTATAGAACAATTGCTTCAAATAATCTATATAGAGGGTTTCATACCCTCCTAATAACTCATCGGCGCCTTGTCCATCCAACAACACAGTTACTCCGCTTTTTCGTGCCAATTGCATCACTTTGTATTGGGCAAAAATACTTGCAGACTGAAAAGGTTCATCTTGATGATAAATGATCTGTTGTATGTCTTGCTCGAATTCTGCGGCATCTAAAAAAACATCGTGTCGTTTTATATCTTTAAGCTGAGCGAGTAATTCATCAATGTATTCACCTTCGTCCTTTTCATAATTATTAAAGCGTGCGGAAAAAGTGAACTGTTTCTGACCTTTGTTTAAAAAATGTTTATTGATACTATAAACAATAGCTGAAGAATCGATTCCGCCAGATAAAGAAGAACCCACCGGAACATCGGATCTCAGACGTAGCTGAACGGACCGATTGAATAATATTAAAAATTTATCGATTGCTTCCTGAAACGATATTTTAGTATTAATCGCAGTGTTTTTTAAGCCCCAATATTCCTTTATAATGATATTGAGATTAGGTTTACAAATCAGAAAATGGGCAGGTTTTAAGGAGAATATATCCGTATAAAATGTTCTTTCGGGAGCAGTGTCAGATATTACTTCCGAATAAGTGATAAAACGGGAAAGTTTTTCTTTTGATAATTCCTTTTTTATATCAGCCCCCCAGAACTGTTTTATTTCGGACGCGAATACGAATTGCTTGTTGTCGAAGTAATAATAAAAAGGTTTTTCCCCGAAACGGTCGCGTGCACAGAAAAGTTCCTGTTTGTTTTCGTCCCATATAGCAAAAGCAAACATGCCATCAAAGTGGGCCAAACAATCAGAACCGTATTCTTTATAAGCCGCTAACACAACTTCCGTATCTGTTGAACTTAAGAAACGATGTCCTTTCTTTTCAAGATCTTGTTTTAACTCAATATAATTATAAATTTCGCCGTTGTAAGTAATAGTTAAGCTAAGGTCCTCTTTTTGAAACGGCTGTTTCCCATTCTCAGAAAGATCTATAATGGATAAACGACGATGACCAAAACCAACGTGGCCCGATTTACTAAGCCAAACACCCGAGCCATCCGGACCACGGTGTGTGATAGGCTCAATTAGGTTATTAAGGGCGCTTGTTGTAACAGGTTTGCCGGTTGAAATACTTAATATGCCAGCTATTCCGCACATTTCTTAAAAGTGTAATCCTTCACGTTCGCCGGATTTAATTCGTTGTTTATACCAATCACAATTCATCACCTCTTTAATACTCTCATTATAGATATTTGTATATTCCTGATTTTCCGGAATAAATTCATCTCTAAAAAAAGTCGGAACATAGTCGTACTCGGGTTCTTTCCCGCTCACTATTTCAAGCACTTTATTACAAAAGTGCCGAACATCCAAATACTTTTCTACATAAGGTCTTCCTTTTTCTGCAAGTTCTTGTCGGTATTCAAAATTCACGATAAGTTCTTTTAGCTTTTCATAAAGTGTATCAGGATTCACATCAACGATGGGGCATTCCTTTGGATTCTTTTGAGGAAACTTATCATAGGCCATGTGGCTTAATACGATCTTGCCATAAGAAAGCGCTTCGAGTGGAAACTTTTCCCGTACCCGGTAATACTAACTGATCGATCAGTAGATCCGCATTTGAAAGAACCACTTTAAATTGAGCATGTGGGATATTTTCCAATAATTTAAAATTCGAAATCAGGCCTTCCTTTTTTAAACGGTTTATAGCTTCAATGATCGCAGCGGATCCTTTAATGACGAAATTAGAAGGGGCATGCAGTATAAGCGGAATCTTATTTTGTTTAGTATTAACTATGTAATCCTTCGAATTTACCATCATGTTCCATCGGTAATAAGGCCTCAACTCTAACTGCGACTGATCTAAACGGCTAAATACGGCATCCGTATAACGTTCGGCCGATCGGATTCGGTTCAAATTAAGCTGTAAATATTCCTTAGTATAACAATGGTAACTTTCATACTGTACCTCGGGCATTCCATACTTTTTGAATTCCTGATTGGCTGAAAAATGCCAGCGTGCATCATCCCCCACAAAACAAAAAATAATTTTCTTATTATGCTTCCTTATAATTTCCAGGTCAGAAAAATCGGCCTCAAAGCTCGACCAAATGAAAATAAAAACGTCAAATTTTTTCAAAGCATTCTCAAAAAATTCCTTTTTGATTCTTTCAGCTCTTTTTTGTTTTAATTTCACGCTAATCCTTCTCGGACGAAAAAGTGGAAATCTATCGATTTCATCCTGTAAAACAAAATCTGCACCGCTTAAGGTAATGTTAGCAGGTTTATGTTTAGTAGCAAAAAAAACAGAATGTCCTTTTTCAGTGAACGCCACTTTAAGGTCGTTTATAATGGACGCTACATTATCAAAACCGATGAAAATATTCATATCAGGTCGTTTATTCCTTCGTTAAAAGTTATACCCGGTTTCCATAATAGTTCCCTCATTTTTTTGGTATCGCCAATAAGATTCTTAGGTTCTTCATTTTGGATTGAATACACTGCCTTTTTGTTTAATTTTCCGGCAATGCATTCACATATTTCTTTAAGACTTAATTCTTCGGCCCCCGCAACATTTATTTTATGATTGGAACTTAACCCAATTGCTTTGATAATAGCTTTAGCCGAATCGCTAACATGTATAGGGTTAATGGTGATTCCATTTTCTCCCTGTAAAGTTATCGGATTCCCATTCCGGATATTTTCAACGAGGCGTGGTATTAGCATGCTTTTACGTTGATCTTTTCCATACACAAAAAAGAACCTAAGAATAATTGTATTAAATAATTTTGAATAGCTTTCCACAAGTATTTCAGAACAAAATTTTGTACTTAAATAAAATCCGAGGTCTTTATTGGCAACCACCGGCTCCTTTTCGTCAAAACCTTTGTTGCTGTTACCATATATACCTCCAGAGGAAGCATAAATAAATTTCTTTGCTCCGCTTTTACGGGCATATTCCAGCAATTTTAAGGTACTAAGTGTATTTACCCTAAATACCTCTTCAGAACTTTCGGGAAAATCTCTGAATTTTTCTGATTGGGCTAAGTGTATAATAACATCCGCTTTTTCGGGTAAAGAATTAAAATCCCAATCTTCGGCCAAATCTACTTTAAGAATAGAATTTTTCGCATTTGTCTTTCTGCCAAGACCTGTTGCTTCAAATCCTCCGTGTTGATCAAGCTGCCTCATCAATTCATTTCCGATCAGTCCTGTACAACCGGTAACGATTATTTTATTTGAAGTCATTTTTGATTATAAATAATGTCGGTTTACTTTGTAAGCAATAAATACATCATTTTCGGAAATCAGTTCGAGTTCCGAGAAATCGTATTTCCATTTAGGAACTGCCAACATTTCTTTCTTACAAACTACGTGAGTTACTTTATGTTTATTGAAAAGATGATCCCAATTCTTCTTAAAGAAAGGATATTCCTCGAAATACTCTTCAAATTCCTTTGGTGAGGTAATTCCTCCGGGCTGCCACCAAAAAACCTTAGCTTCGCATCGGGCAGTTACATCCACTGCAAAAGTTTTGTCGATAGGGAAGATCACGCTTTCAGAAGTTAGATTCATAGTATCTAAGATTTCCTTTAGATAATCTCTTTTAGAATAAGATGGTTTCTTGGCGTAAATTATCAATCCGTAAACGACCAAAGTAATTCCTATATAAGCTATGATCCAATAGTCTTTAGAGGCATTATTAAAATCCTTATAAAGAATGTACGACATGCAAAACGGTATGAAATAATAAAATCCGTATTCCAAATACCTGTATGATTCTCCAAGGTGGCGAAATTTTTCGAATGAAGTCAAAACATATATTAGCATGATGATAGCCATTGGAATAATGACCTTTAAGCTTAATAACGGCAGGAAAAGAAGTAAAAAAAAGAACTCAGGAAATGAGAATAATAAACGTGTAGGTTCACCTATCATCAGGTAAAGCAATGCTGTTTTCCATTTTCTCTCTTTTATTGAACCATAAACCCACCAAACTCTTACCCAGATCGTCATATTCATTAAATTGAATGGCTTTAAATATTTATTATAAATGTGCCAGTAAAGAACGGTATGCCGTACACTTTTAAGAAAATATGTCCCGTCTAGTATAAAACCAACTGCAAAACTTCCCGCTAATATCAGGACAGGCGTAAATGTAAGAAAACACAAACTTAACAAAGGAACAGTAAAAAATAAGATTTGACGAGAAAATGAAGACGTTATAAGAGTAATTCCACCCATGAAAATGGCCATTAAAAGCGAAACGTTGTCGTGATAGATCAGATGATTTACAGTGCCTAAATAAAATAAAGCGGCACTTGCTCTTGCAAGCATTCTTTCGGACAGTTTTAGATATGCGATTTCGTTTTGGTGAAATACCAGGTTTGAACTGGAAATAAAATAAAATATTGAAGCCGGAAGAAGCAATGTATTTGGAGGGTATTTAAAGATCTCTCTCTCAAAATAACTCAGGTACGAAAAAAAGATCCCAGTGAATAATCCAAAAAGCAAAAGATTAGGCACATATGAATACTTCTTTAAAAACTCGAGCGGGAACAGCAAGCAGTAACGGTGAAATAAAAGCCCATAACTCATTTCATTTCTCAAGACATATTGTTCTACATATTTTGATCTGTGATCCTTTTTCAATTGTTTAATAATTGTATAATGACCTGAGGAATCTCCTGCGAAACCTTGATGGAACCAAGACATATTAATAAATACGAGCGTAGCCCGCATCGCCGCTGCGATCAAAAAGAAAATACCAAATATTACCAGGTAGTGTGCCATAGATCTTTAATACGGAACATTAAGCATTGATCTTACTTCCACGAAACCACAATTCATTAATGTATCAATGATCGAAAGGCCCGGAACGAAATCATTTGTATTAATTTGTTTATATGGAATTTGCTTAAAGCCTTGAAATTTTAAGTGGATGCCGTTCTTAGAAAACTGGTCGGGTTCAAGAAAATCCAAACAACCTTCGCCCGAAAGATAATTCTCAACTCCAAATGCCTGACAAGTTTCAACTATAAGTTCGGTCTTTAAGTTCTTTGAATTTTTCAGTGCATTATTATCCGAACATTTAACAAATTCTGTTCTATCATTACCCAACTTCCTGGTTATTTTTTTTATTGAATCATAATTGAAGTCGGATAATTTGGAATAGTCTTCCATTTTAATCTCCAACAGAAATCCATAAACTTCTTCAAAGTGCGGAGCCCGCAAATAAGCTTGTTTTATGGTGCTCATTATCTTTTTCCAATTGTAAGCCGGCTCAAGCATTTCAGCATCGCAAATTTTTTGTCCTACATTACCAGCCTTTTTTACCGGAATGGTGATCCAATGTTATTTTACATTGATTAAGATCTTTACGCGCGACGACAAGCTCTTACAAAACGATATCTGGACAACATCAAAAGATACAAACTTTTCAACTCTGAATATTTTATTGAACAGGCCCATCCAAGGAAGGAAATCGGGCTGATGTATTGTTGCAGAATTCAAATTCATTTATAATTATCACATCAGATCGAACTTTTTTAATGCCGCCTTTAATTTCACCTTTATTTCTTCATCTATTTCCGGAGAAGATAATTTTAAGGGTTCCATTTTAGTGATTTGTTCAAGTTCAATGCCATAGAGTGATTTTATTTTTGCTATAAGTGCGTCAAAAAATAATTGAGGAGTTTTGCAAACATCTTCATAATTTACTTCTATTACTTTATAAGAAGCCTTTTGAATATTTTTTTCAAACATGCTTTTAAGATAGAACATTTGTGCCGCAATTTGCGTTTCAAAAGGCTCGTTCTTAATTTTATTATATTCGAGAGGATAAGATCCCCACCAATCGTTTAGATCTGTATTGAACGTCATTCGCGCTTTTGCAATGGAAATGGCTGTGTCCAAAGGATTTCTCTTAATGTAGATAAAACAACTTTTCTCGAATACTTTGCTGAATTCTTCTAAAAAAAAGCCCGAATACTCGAGCGTTTTAAACACCATTCCGCCTCCCATAATATGATTCATGTTCACAATGATGTTTTTCAATAAAGGCCAATCAATTCTTTTGGCGCTTTCGGTCGGATCAAAATTTCCGGAATCCGATATAAGTAACATTCTTCTCCAAAAATAAGAGAACTCATGCGGCGCTGAAATGTGCTCGGTTCTTGCATAATCAGATCTGTATGAAACATCTTTTGCATTTCCAATAATAATTTTCGATAAATGGGTGCCGGTTAAAGGCGCTTCCCAAAACCGCGCCATAAGGTTATTAGTACATGATAGATTGAAATTATTAAATAGTATTTGCGACAGTAATGTAGTGCCTGAACGAGGTAATCCAAGGATAAACAAATTAGGATGATCTTCGGCCAAATCTTTTTTAAACAATTGTGATTCAAGACCTATCAAAGCTGAATTTAATCTTAGCAGAAATTCACCATCGTTGTTATGGTCATATTTAAAATATCCGGTTTGCGCTGTTGTCATTATTCGTAAAAATGCCTGTGATAATAAGTGTCGGAATGAATTAAAGAATAAATAACCGGATGATTGGAATGAGAATGTTCTGCCAATGACCGAAAATCATTTTCTACTCTTTTGCCTTTATCATAACACTTCCATCTTATCCATTCTGAATCAGAGATATAAAAAGAGTTGCTGAATAAATCAAATTCTTCCTTATCGTAAGCTTCATATTTTAAACTAAAATCGACGGGTTTCTTATCCTTCCAGAAATCCAAATTATTGAGTCCAGTCATTCCACCATGACTTGCTACACCCTTTATCTGAATTCCAAACATTGTATTAATTATTTCTATATCTCTTCGCAAACAATCTTCCGCATCTTCATTCCAAATAACAGACTGATCAATAATTTCTGAATGGTATCCGATCTCATGGCCGGAACTTAAAATAAATTTCAATATTCGGTAATTCTCGAATGAGAACGGATTATATTCAGGCGCATGAAGGCGAATAAAAAAAGTAGCTTTAACATTAATATCGTTAAAGATCCGGCATAGCTTTTCGGCTTTCTTAACAGAAAAATCTATATCCACCCGGTTCACAAGAACCTTTTCGGCCATATTCTTTTTTTTCCACTCAAGGTAGTCCTGACAACGAATAATAGTATATCCATTTGTCAATACTTTTTCAAATTCGTCCTTTATGTATTCAAATGTAAATTTTTGATTTTGCATAATTTATTTTTCAGAAGGGAAGCAATATTTCATATAAAAACTCCTTGGAACAAGATTGGACCTCATCAGTATATAAAAAAAAGGTCGCAATCTCTCAAATCTTTTCTTATATGTAGGATAATCTCTCCAGAATTTCGGTTCAGCATTCATTATTTTATCATATTCTTGATCAGAAAAACTCAGACGCTTTTTAATATAATCCACCAGTCCTTCTTCAACAAAAGGGATAGTATGATAGTACTCTTTGATAGCATCTTCTCGTTTCATTTTTCCGTTTCTGACTTTAGCGCTCAGAGTATTGTTTCGCAGATCAGTTTTAAATTTCTTAGGATTATAAATACTGTGATAATAAGCAGTCATCCTATTCTCAAGATGGTGTCCGCCATAATCGCTCCAATCATATTTATCTTTTAAAAGTTTCTTTGCGTCCTCTTTATTGTATTGCATGTACCAAAAAGGTCTGATCTTTCTAATTCTTTTAAACGCAATCCACTTTACGAAAGTCCAAAAAGGCATATTAGGAAAAGTTTTCATTTTAAGCTTCCCAAATTTCTTATGAATAGAAGATATATATTTTCCATCGAAATAATTTTTTCCCAAAGGCGTAATTCCTTCCTCCATGAAAGAATGTCCTTCTATGACAAATTTCACTCCATATTTATCAGCGGCACGATAAAGTGTTTCGGCAAGTGCAATATCGGTGGAAGCATCAATTTCAGGTACACTTGCAAGAAAAAAAGAACGATAAATGTCTTCAATCTCCAGATTATTAACCACGTGAGTATAAAGGTCGATTTTTAGATTATTTATCATCTTTTCAATGTTGGCCGTGGCAATATTAGTATTGAAAGTATTATCATAATGCACTGCCAGCGGCCGAAGACCATTTTCATTGGCCCAATGCAGAAGGTAGGAAGAATCTGTACCGCCACTAACTCCAACAACGCAATCGTATTTTTTATTCTTCCCTGCAGTTTTTATGTTCTCAATGATCTCCGACAATTTTTTTTCTCCTGTAGCCAGGCCCGTTCCGTATTCATTTTTCAAGTCGTCTATCATTTTACAATAATTGCAAACGCCATTTTTATCGAAATGAATTGCAGGAGTTTGTTCATCGTAAATACATTTCGAACATATTTTTTTTTCGGAGGGGGTTGAATTCATAAGTAACTTTTATTAACCAATAATTTTAGCCGGGGAGCCGGCTATTTTTACATTAGCTTCGAAAGAATTGTTCACGAAACTATTCGCGCCAACTATTGTTCCTTTTTTTATTATAACGCCTTTTGCAATAATCGTATTAGGCCCTATGTAACAGTTATCTTCGATAACGGTAGGCGCGTATTCATATTCGCTTTTTCCTCCAGATAAAGCCCATTGCACACTATCATGAGAATATACTTGCACACCTGTAGATATTGAACAATTATCCCCTATCATTAATCCACCACTTCCATCCAGCATACAAAATGGGCCAATCCACGTGTTCTTTCCAACTTTCACATTTCCCAATATGATAGTGCTATCGTATACACTGGTTCCTTCTCCGAAACCAAGATACTTAGCTTTTTCCCAACGGTCGGTGAGTGTTTCATTTAAAGGCAGAACCCGTTTGAATTTTTTATTTAATTCGTCTCTTTGCTTAAAAAATAATTTTTTAAACAGGCTAAATAATTCATCTGTTTCCATAAATAAACTAATCTAATTTTTCTCCCTTTAAGAATATCCGACACCACCATTCAAAATTCATGAACGACCATAACAAGAGTCTGTGATTGATGCGTTTATCCACATGCTCGCTTATGATCTTTTTCATGTAATCTGTCTTAATAAATTCGGTAGACACGGTTCCTTTATTTAATAAAAGTTCTTTTATATACTCCGCATTTTCTCCTCTGTACCAACTTTCGTCGGGAGCTGAAAAGCCTTGTTTTTTTCGATTGATGATCCTTTCAGGAAGAAAAGTCATCATTGACTTACGCAACACGTTCTTGCCATCATCAAATTCCTGATACATCCTTATTTTATTTCCCGCCCTATTCTCGTCTATCTTTTTCATGTTTTCCAGGTTCCCTAACTTGTGTCTTATCGGGATTCTTTGGGCAAAATTCACAAGATCGTTATCTAAGAACGGAAATCTTTCTTCCAGCCCATTAGCCATTGATAATTTATCCCCTACTAATAATAAACCGTGAAGGAAAGTTTTTATCTCAAAATATAATGAATTTTGAATGTGTTGTTCAGGTGTATCGTACTTTAATTTATTATTGAATAAAAAAACGTTTTCAAAATATTTACGAGGCCTTACCACGTTTTCAAGTTTAACTTCTGAGGTAAATAAATTTGTTTTTTCTTCGTCAGAAACCAAGCGTTGCCAAAATCCATAATACTGGTTAAAAAAATCTTTAGCATCTACAGAGCCTGAAACTTTATAGTATCTCCAGGGATATCCTCCAAATAATTCGTCGCCTCCGGTACCCTGCAGGCACACTTTAACAAATTTCGAAGCAAGCCGTGAAATATAATAATTTGGATAAGACATTCCCACTCTTAGATCTTCTAAATGATAAACCACCCGAGGCAATGACCAGCTCAAGTCACCGGCATTCATTACTTGTTCATAATGTTCGGTCTTAAAATAATTGGCCATTAATTCGGCGTCTCTTCTTTCGTCGTAATTTGCTTCAACACCAGTTACTTCACTCATATCGAAACCACAGGTAAAAGTAAGTAAGCGCGGAACATGTTTACTTGCAATACCGGTAACAGAACCCGAATCCATTCCGCCTGATAAATATGATCCAACAGGCACATCCGCCACCATTTGCCTGGCTACAGCTTGTTGTAAAAGACGACTTGTTTCATCTCTAGCATCTTCAAAACTCATCTTATCATCTGTTTGTGTAAAATCGTAATCCCACCAGGAGTTGTGTTTTACAAACGTTGACTCAGAATTTACTTTAACTGTATTGGCAGGAGGAAGCAAGGTTACATTTTTAAAAAGTGTTTGAAATGTGAAGAGATTTTGAAATGTAAAATATTCATTAAGCGCGTCGAAATTCAGCTCTACTTTAAATTGAGGATGCTTTATGATCGCTTTTATTTCGGAGGCAAAAACCAAAGTTCGTCCATTGAACCAATAGTAAAGCGGTTTAACTCCATGCCGGTCTCTGCTTAAGTAAACAGATTTTTCCTTTTTATTCCATGCACCTACAGCAAACATGCCATTTAGTCGCTCAAAAAAAGAAGGACCATATACCGCAAGACCTTCTGAAATTACTTCCGTATCGGTTGTAGAATGAAAAACGCAGCCTTTTGTTTTTAATTCCTGCTTCAATTCAAGGTAATTATATATACAACCGTTGAACACTATAGTCCATTCGCCATTTTTGGAAGTCATTGGTTGATTACCACGCTCGCTAAGATCCAGGATCGAAAGTCGTCTATGACCTAAGGCAATATTATCCTCTATATAATATCCTTCGGCATTAGGCCCACGATGAACAAGGGCATTCATCATGGGCTTAAGAGACGTTAGCGTGAAAGGTTCTCCGTTTAAATTAAAAACTCCTACTATACCACACATTACTTTTTAGTTTTAATTGTTGATTTGTTCCATTTGGTTTTAGGAAAACTGTAACCGTGAACGGTGCTCCATGGATACTCCATTTCCTTTTCTTTGGTTTCCTTAACAACCCTGAATTTATGTAAACGCTCGAGGTTGTCGATGGAACTTCCGGTATGATAATGTGAAATGTTCAATCCCACCGAATATTCGGAAGGCATAAGGTTCTCTGAAAACTCTATCTCCATTTCATAAAGCCCTTTTTCATAATTGGTCGGAAAAAATTTATTATTGTCAACAGCCATAATAACCGGCTCGCCATATGTATTAAGAATGAACACAGAGAGCAACACGCTTTGTAGGTCCTTATTTATTTCGATCTGAAATTTAATTTTGAATGGCTGTGTGAAAAACAATTCATCTACCCGGTTGCCATCCCAATCGGTAACTTCAATGGTTTTAAATTTTGCTTCGCCCGAATTATACGTGCTTAAGTTTTCCGGAATTACACCGTTACTAACTTCATTGCGGCTATCGAGAAAACCTAAATATTTTGAGATCATTTCATCAGTTGCGCCAATACCTTTCAATTTTCCGTTATCGAAAATTGCGATAGAATTGCAAAGCATTCGTATGGATGGCATGTTATGACTTACAAATAATACTGTTCTTCCTTCGCCACTTACATCTTTCATTTTGCCCAGACATCTTTTTTGAAATTCCGCGTCACCTACAGCCAACACCTCATCCACAATTAATATCTCCGGATTAAGGTGCGCCGCTACGGCAAAAGCGAGCCGTACATACATTCCGGATGAATATCTTTTTACCGGTGTATCTATGTACCGTTCCACTCCGCTAAATTCCACTATGCTGTCAAATTGTTTTTTGATCTCTGCCCGCGACATGCCCAGAATAGCACCGTTCAGGAAAATATTTTCGCGACCCGTAAGATCAGGATGAAATCCGGTTCCTACTTCCAGTAAAGAAGCTACTCTCCCTTTGATCTTGTATTCTCCGGTAGTTGGTGTAGTAGTACGCGATAATATTTTTAAGAGTGTAGATTTACCCGCACCATTTTTTCCGATGATGCCTAGTACTTCACCCTGCTTCACCGAGAAACTAACATCTTTTAAAGCCCATATATAATCGGAAACTCCTTTTTTAGTACGATCGTTGTCCTCTCCCACTTGCAAAAAAGGATCTTCTTTTCCGCGAATGGTATACCACCAACGTTTAAGATCATCGGCTATGGTAGTAGTTCCTACCTGCCCAATGCGGTATTGTTTACCTAGCTGATCTATCTTAATTACAGTGGTCGACATTTTTAAGCGTTCAATAATTCTTTTGCCAAATAATAAGCCTGCACCTTTATTTCCGGAACGGCAGTGCATTCCCAAAGTATTCCTTTCATGGGAGGGCCTAAAGTAGTAAGTGAGGGAGATTCTTTTTTATCAGCACCTAATATCCTACCCGATTCTGTAGCATCTATTCCATAATTAATATCATCCTTTACAATACTTCCGTTTTTTAATAAATTTTTCACTAATTGCGAATTTATTTTATCGTAGTTGGATTCGGGGCCGGTACAATTTACAATGTAATCTGTTTGAAGGTGTTCTTCTTTTTTGGTCTTTCTTTCGCTATAAATAACACGGAACTTGTCGTTCTCGAGATCTATCCTTAGTAATCTTCCAGCTCTTAACGAAACAAGGCCGGCATCCAGCATTTCTTGTACAGAAATAAATACTTCTTTTGCCATTCGGTGACGTGCCACACCCCATAGGTGACGTAAATGATCAAGGAATTTTTTCTTCTCAGAAACGTTAAGTGTGCACCAGATCTTTTGAGTACTTGGTCGGATCACATCAATGACCGCCCTATAATCGATGCCGTTTTTTTCAGCTAAACGCATGTGCTTTCTGATCACCTTAAATAATTCGAGCGATGAATGTTGGTTATTCAATTCGCTGCAAAAATCAGAGTACGTTACTCCCAGTTGATGCTGAACAGGCAAGTAACCATGATTAGAGATCACCGTTATTTTTCCGCTATGTTTATTTTCCTTTAACGACAAAATAATATCTATTGCTGTGAGGCCGGTACCAATTATGAGAATCTCTTTATCCGTTGGAATTTTTTTAATAACCTCCCCATTAAATGGATCTTTTATATAATTTTTAGAGGTGGTATAATGGGCGTCTTTCAATTTAGGATCGGAAGGCTCAAAATTTCCTATTGCGAGCACAACTTTGTCGCAAGTGATAGCATTTCCATTTAAAAGCTCAACTACTTGTTGTGTTCCGTTTGCTGTTCTCACAACTTCAACTTTGTGCAGATGTGCGTAAGTATCGCAGCATTTCTTAAACGTGTGATAAACATACTCGCCATAAAGTTTACGAGGAATAAAACTTGTATTCGAATAATTATGTTTCCGTTCAGTTAAAAAGCTCATCAGGTGCTCCGGGTCATCATACAAACAACTCATTTTCCCGGCCGGTACATTAAGAAGATGCTGAGGGTTATTAGTTGAATATGCCAATCCTCTTCCAATTTCGTTAGGGGATTTCTCAATAATAACTATTTTTAATTCTGTTCTTGATTGACGCATTAAATTAACTGCGGTGATCGCTCCGCTCAAACCTCCTCCAATAATAACAACTGTTTTCATCATTCTTTATGCCTTTTGCAAAGTTATCCGCTCCTTTATTTTATTATAGATTTCCTGAACACAGTCTTCTACCGTTAGGGTTTCCGTTCTTACTACTAATTCCGTCACCGTTGGTTTTTCAAAATCGGAACCGATACCGGTGAAATTGGAAATTTTATCCGCCTTTGCAAGTTTATAAAGACCTTTCACATCTCTTCGTTGACATTCTTCCAAACTACAACTTACAAAAACTTGTAATAGATCTTTTTCGCCAATAATATTTTTTACCATGTTCCGTAGCTCCTCTGTTGGTGTAATAAACGAACAAATAGTAATGGCGCCATTATTAAGAAATAATTTCCCTATCTCAGCGGCGCGGCGCAAATTCTCTTTGCGGTCTTCCATACTAAATCCCAAGCCACTGTTAATACCACTTCTTAGGTCATCGCCATCCACCAGAACGGTGTAGTGTCCCTTCTCCTGAAAAAAGCGTTCGCAGGCTTTGGCAATAGTGCTTTTACCGGATCCTGATAAACCAAATAACCAGATCACCAATGAACGTTGGTTTAAAAACTGTTCCTTGTTTTCACGCGACATTTTATCTTTAAGCGCGAATATGTGTTTTTCTTCTGCCATAATATTAAACGGTATCCATGAATGATCGCTCGGTACGATTAAAAAGAAAAATTCCGATCAAAAGAGTAAATCCAATAAAAACAAAACCAAAGGTCAGTTTATAAATATCCAATATGCCGTGTCCGGTGAGCGCGTAGCGGATCGTTTCCATTAATGAAACAATGGGGTTATACATTAACAACCCTCGCATTTTTTCGGAATAAATAGATAATGGAAACACTACACAACTGAAGAACATGATCAATTGCACGGCAAAACCCAATAAGAAAGTAAAATCACGGTATTTTGTAGTTAACGAAGAAAAAATAATTCCCAATCCTAAACCAAATAAACCCAAAGCCATTATCAATACCGGAACAAGAAAAATAAAAACATTCGGTGCAAGGTCGGAGGTGGTGAAGTAGTAGTAAAAATAAATAAGTAAGAGCAAAGCCATCTGTATCCCCAGTTTAACAAGATTGGATAAAATAATTGAGGCAGGAACTACAAGACGAGGGAAATATACTTTTCCGAAGACACCGGCATTGGCAATAAATGTGTTAGAAGTTTTGTTCAATGAATCGCCAAAATAATTCCAAAACGTTTGTCCCATCAAATAAAAAAGAATAGGCGGAATATTATCGGTGCTTATTTTAGCAGTAATACTAAAAGTAAACGTGTAGATAGCAGTTGTGAAAATGGGTTGTACGATCATCCATAAAGGACCCAGCACTGTTTGCTTATAAATAGCGGTGATATCGCGTTTGGTCATTAAAAGAACAAGATCCTTATAAGCCCAAACATCTTTAAAGTTGAGGCGAAAAAAAGACGATTTGGGTTTAACAACTATATCCCACTCTTCATTCGTGTTTTCTGATTTAGACACTTTGATTCACCGTTTTTAAAGCTTGTACAATGTATTCGAAATCCTCTTTCACCATTTTATTGTGGAGTGGTATAGACATACTGTATTCATTAGCAGCAAACGCATTCGGATAATCTTTTGGTTTTATGTTAAATGTTTTAGCGTAAAATCCCAGCATGTGAACAGCGTGTGTTCCGGGCCTCGTACTAATTCCTTTTTGTTGCAAAAATTCCATAAGATCATTTCTTTTCATCGGCGATCTTGTTTCATCGATAAATAAAACATAAGATTGCCAGCCATGCTTAAAGCCTTGGGGTATATATGGAGTCCGTAACCAAGGTATTGAAGAGAGTTCTTTGGTAAAATAATCAGCCCAATGCTGGCGTTCATCAATGAATTTATCCAGTTTCTTTATTTGAACTACACCTACCGAACCTTGTATATCCGTCATACGGTAATTATATCCGACCATATCAAATTCGGGAAGAATATATGGTTTAGGTCCTTTATGCCGTTGTTCTTCCGAAATAGAAGCGCCATGATTACGTAACATATTCAAGCGTTCAGCTAATTTATCATCGTTGGTAGTTAACATTCCGCCTTCGCCGGTAGTAATAGATTTTCTAGGGTGAAAGGAAAAACAACCTATGTCGCCAAGACTTCCGGCAGGACGATCATTTATTCCTGCCCCTGCAGCGCAAGCGCCATCCTCTACGATCTTTAATTGTGGTGCTACTTTTTTTATTTCATCAATATTGGCGCAAAGTCCGAATAAGTGAACAGGAATTATAGCTTTTGTTCTAGGCGTTATTTTTTTTAAAATTTGTGTGGGATCGAGGTTAAATGTTTTAATATCGATGTCGACAAAAACAGGCGTGGCATTGCAATACATGATAACATTTGCGGTAGAAACCCAAGTGAAAGCAGGAACCAACACTTCATCACCCTCTTTTATATCTAAGGCCACTAGTGCTAAATGCAAAGCGGTTGTACAGTTTGACACCGCCAACGCGTGTTTTACTTTATGACGTTGCGCGAATAATTTTTCGAACTCGGCCACTTTTGGTCCTTGTGTTATCCAACCCGAAAAGATAGGATCTTTGGTAGCCTCCCACTCTTCTTGTCCCATTGAAGGAAGGGAAATAGGTATATTTCTTTTCTCCATAATTAAGCTGTAACTACTTTACTCTTGTTTTTGTCTCTCCACGAGATCAATTGTGTTAATCCCTGTTCCAATGAGTATTTATGTTTAAAGCCCAGTTCTTTTTCGGCCTTTGCATTTGAACCGATCCGGTTTTGAACGAGGGCGCGTGCGTCATCGGCGCTATAGGGAACGTAAGTGACTTTTAAATTTGATTTTTTTAGATTAAGGATAGTATCGCATAATTTCTTAATGGTAGTTTGAACTTCTGTACCTACATTATAAAAACCGTGCTTTACATTGCTTTTTAAAGCGGCCACATTGCAACGGGCCACATCTTCTACGTAAATAAAATCGTAGGCCTGACTGCCGTCACCATTAATGGTAGGCGCTTCATTCGCATCGATCTTGTTAAGCATAATAGGTACCACCCCACTGTAAACGGCGTGTTGGTCTTGGCCGGGTCCGTATACGTTCATGTAACGCAGGCCTATAACGGAGAGGCCATAGCGGTCGTTTATAGCTGTGCACATGGCTTCACCGGCAATTTTTGTTGACCCGTAAAAATTCTTATTGTTGAAAGGGTGGGTTTCGGTCATAGGCACTTCAACGGCATCACCGTAAACGGAAGCGGAAGAAGAGTAGATCAGCTTTTTGATGTTATTTTTTACACAAGCTTCCAAAACATTGAAGGTGCCCGCAATGTTCACTTCAAAAGCAGTTCGGGGATAATCCTTGCAATGCAATAACCACATAGCCGCTAAGTGAAATACGTAATCAACGCCCTTCATGGCATCGTTAAGGATGTCGATCTCACGAATATCGCCACCCGTGGGATAAATATAACAACGTGGATCCTTAAGTGATTCCTTTATGTTATCCATTTTACCGCGGGCGAAATTATCATAAATTATAACTTCCTTAGCGCCTTCTTTAAGCAATTCGGCTACTACGAATCCACCAATAAAACCGGCGCCGCCGATCACTAATATTTTTGAATCTTTAATTTCCATGATTTTTATTTTAAGATGGTTGATTTATTTTTTTATAGGTGTTAAAATTTCTTTTGGGAGCTTAACGCGAATACACTGGCCTATACTCTCGAGTAACACGTCAATAAACCGGCCTTCTTTATTTTCTACAACCACACCTTCTACACCTTTAAGCGCACCTGACATGATCTTCACATTATCGCCTTCTTTATAATTTCTGTTAATGCCATAGGCTTCCATCTGGTAACCCAATTCAATTAATTGTTTAAGTCGGTCTATCTCTACTTGCCGTACCACCGCGATCTTTCCGTCTGAGCGTACAAAATTGACCACCCCTTTTGTTTGACGAACTTTTTCTTGTTCATGCGCGTCGATCCTAACAAAAATGTAGCCGTTCATTAATGGAAGCTCCACCATTTTTTTGCGATCGCTCCATTGCTTCATGGTTTTTACCAGAGGCACATAGGCTTCAATAGACTTTTCAAGAAGGATCTTCACCGCGTTCTTTTCCTGCCGGGAAGAAACATAGAGCGCATGCCATTTTTTATTATCAGTAGTTTCCAAAATTTATTTCTAATTTCTTTGAGAGGGCTCCTGGCTTATCACGGCTTCGCCTCCTCAGTCACATTTGCGAACTAAGAAGCATGTTTTTCAATTCTCATCTGCCACTTACCAACCGCACAATTTATTTAATACCGCACCTTATTTTTCTTTACTCCACAAAAGCAAAGGATGCATGCCGGGTTCTTTGATCTTATTGATATCAAATTCCTCAACGGTATAAAGTACGTATCGTATTTTCTTGTCAATTTTTTTCTCCGCCTTTTCTATCTGCTCTAATAAAAATGTTTTGTTAAGATTGTTTCCAACCAATACCAGGTCGATAATGTTAGTGTCTTGTCCGGTGGATAACTTACCAACGAGATAAACTTTTTGGAGATCGCCAATGCGCTGAATGATATAATCAACAACGTATTCGAGGCCCATCATTTTTAGAACGATCTTATTGATCTCTTTAAAAAGCGGGTGTTTGGTATTGGCTGTAAATATTTTTTTATTGCCTTTGGTAAAGGAATCGAGGAAGCCTGCTTTTTCGAATTTATTAAGTTCAAGTCGGATGCCGTTAGTGGATTCTCCGAATTCCTCTTCAAGGTTTCTTAAATAAGCGGTTGTTTGGCTGTTAAGAAAAAACTTCAACAACAACTTTATACGCGTTTTGGAAGATATAAGCGTTTCAATCATGATTGAGTAACAAACTTACTCAATTTGCCCCTTAAAACAAAATGTTACTAAGGAGTTATTGTATTGACAATCAAATATTTACCATAATTATTCAATTATGATATCCGTCCTTTTAGGAAAATTGATCAAAACGCCCATTCCCTTTTTTGAGTAAACGCTCATACTTCCAATAGCGGCCGCATTGGCATTACTTTCGTAAAGCACTTTTTTAAGATGTTCATTATTGCCGGCGCCCCCACAGGCAATCACCGGAAGGGTGGTAATTCCTGTTATTTCTTTCACAAATTCGTCATCAAACCCATCCCAAGTTCCCTCATTATCAACACTTTGCAAAAATATTTCACCAATTCCCAATACTTCTTCAAAATACTTTATGAGTTCAACAGGGGTAAATTTTATCGATCGACCTTGGTAAGAATACACCTGCTTTTTTCCGAACATGCTTTTTTTGAAATCGAAACATCCTACTACGGCCTGTGAACCATATTTACTTACGGCTTCTTTTACCACCTCCGGCTGTTCGAACATCAAAGAATTCACGATCACCTTTTCAACGCCGTTCTTATACAATTCATAAAATTCACTAACGGTCTTTACACCTCCCCCATAAGCGAACGGCATAAAACATTCGCCGGCAAATCCCGCGATCTTACCTATGTCGATTTTTCGTTTTTCTTTTGAGGCATTGATATCGATCAGGATCAGTTCATCCACTTCTTTTTCATTAAAGATCTTGATAGCATTAATGGGATCGCCAATATAAGCAGGGTTTTTAAATCTAACGGTCTTTACAAGTCCTTTACCATCGTAGAGTAAACATGGCATTATTCTTTTTAGCGCCATAATTAAATTTTAGAAAAGTTATTTAAAACCTCCATTCCAAATTTCAGGCTTTTTTCAGGATGAAATTGCGCGCCATAAATATTTTCGTGATTAACGGCACAGGTGAAGTCGGTGCCGTAATTACTGGTGGCGATCACATCATTGGGATCATGACACCTTACATAATAAGAATGCACAAAATAAAA
>JBGASH010000275.1:0-3407 GCA_044229775.1 Bacteroidia bacterium | reverse complement strand
GCGAGGTATCGCTCGCTCCTATTCTGTCAAGATCTTCTTTTAATGCTTCGGCCGAAAAATCTTTTATATCCTTCTTAAAGTCATCATACTTTTTATTTTGTTCACGGATCTGTTTTTGCTCCGCTCTGAATTTCGCCAGGTTCAAATTGTATTTTGAATCGTCTTTTTTCGCTTTCAGTTCTTTTGATTCGGCTTCTATCAGTTTATAAGAAGCACTTTTCTTAACCCGATCGTCGCTGTTCTTTTTTATTTTTTCGTAATTGATGGAAGCAAAAGGTGTATAAGGCGCTTTGGCGATCTCGTCCCAAGGCATTGGGTAATCCATTTCTTTTTCACCAAGATCGAACAAGGCGTAAGGATCAGGCAAAGCCACATCCGGGGTAACGCCTTTTAATTGAGTAGCGCCGCCATTGATACGATAAAATTTCTGCATGGTGATCTTAACCGAACCAATTGGTTTCAACGAATCAAATTGTGGTAACAGGTATTGGTCGAGGTCAACAAACGACTGAACAGTGCCTTTTCCAAAAGTAGGTGTACCAACAATTACCGCGCGTTTATAATCCTGCATAGCGGCCGCTAAAATTTCGGAAGCGCTGGCACTATTATGATTCACCATAATGGTTAAAGGACCATTCCAGCTAATATCTTCGTTCTTATCATCCATTACATTGATCACGTTCTTACCCGATTTCACCTGCACTATAGCGCCTTTACTGATAAACAATCCTGCCATGTCCACTACTTCCTGTAACGAACCCCCGCCGTTATTTCTTAGGTCAATAATAATACCTTCAACGTTCTGCGATTTTAGTTTTTCAATTTCGTTACGCATGTCCTTTGAACAATGCGGCGCACCGGTATGCGCAAAATCGGTATAGAATGAAGGGAGATTGATATAGCCAATTTTTCGTTTGTTATTATTCAATATCACCGATTTGGCATAGGTGTCTTCCATTGGGATAACATCCCGTATAATTGGAATAACTTTAAAAGTACCGTCGGGCTTTTTTACTGTAAGACGTACTTCCGATCCTTTTTTACCTTTAATGAGGCGAATGGCGTCATCCATATCCATATCGGTAATATCTACCGGTGTTTTGTCGCCCTGCCCTACTTTATATATCTCGTCGTCTTTTTTTAATTCACCTTGCTTATAACTTGGACTACCAAATATCACTTCGCTGATCTTTAATGCGCCGCTCAGTTCATTTTTTTGAAGACGCGCGCCAATTCCTTCGAATTGACCGCTCATACTTTCATCAAACTTCTTTTTGTCTACAGGTGCAAAATATTCGGTGTGCGGATCGTAAACATTAGCGATAGAATTAAGATAGCGGCCAAAACGTTCAATGTTGGAGGTTTTATTAAGTGCCTTAAAATAATCTACCTGATACTTCACTACTTTACGACGCGCTTCTACTTCAAGGCTATCAAATGATTTTATTTTTACAGTGGTGTCATTTTTTTCTTTGGCTTTTTCCTGACGGGTTAAAGCGTCATCTAAACGATAGATCACCTGATACTTGAGCCATTTTACCCATTCGTTCTTTAATTCGGTTTCGTTGGCGGCGTATTTTGTCTTCTTATAATCGGTCTCAAATTCTTCATCTACGTTATAGTTGAGTGGTTTTGATAAGATCTCTTTATACCAGGCTTCCTTTTCTTTGATCCTATTATTCAAGATCTCTACCGACAGCTTATAAAAATCAAAACGGTTTTCGTCCAACTCGTTATCAATGTCGCGGCGGTATTTCGCAAGTTTATCCACATCACCCTGAGTAAGGAATTTCTTATTGTAATCGATATTCTTTAAATAAAGGGAGAACACTTTTTCGCTGAAAGCGTCGTCGTACTTAACCGGACTGTAATGGGCCTGTCCAAGTATACCAAGAAGATTACCCATAAGTACTTCGTTCTTGTCAAATGCAAAGCGATAAACTGTAAATGACGATAGTCCGATAATTGTTGCCAGAAAAAATATTTTGGCGCCGGTATGTTTAAGAAGTGTACGCATATAACAAATTTAATACTTGTAACGCATAAATCCGATTTTTAGGTCATTTTATTTTGCCGCTTAACCATTTTTATTGTTTAAATATTGTTAAAAGCAAACCCGTATATAAGGTTACATTTACACACACAAAAACCGCATTATGATAGATTTTACCAGAGCCGAACTAAGTCATTTCATTATACATTACGTTGGCAACAAAGGTTTAGGCGAAGAACTTACTTTAAGCGATAAGTGTTTCGAGTTTAAAGATGAGTTCGTTAAAGACACCGTGTTACGATATTTCCAAACACCCTTCAAAACCGACATCTATTACAAATTCAAAAATAAAAGTGAGTTTGCCCTTGGGAGCGTTAAAGACCTTAGCGAAGGTATTTTTAATTCGCGCAAGAGTTTTATTAAGAACTCTAAAGACATCGCTAAATTCCTCCACGACCAAAGTACGCATCCAAAGATCAAGGGCGGCGAGTTTTACGTGTGCTTTTTTAAAGATGTGGTGGTTGATGGGGAATTATGTGATGCCGTAGGTTGTTTTAAGACCGAAAACAAAGAAACCTACCTGAAAGTTTACCAACACATGGATGAATTTGACGTGGAATGCGAAAATGGGATTAACATTCACAAACTTGACAAAGGCTGCCTTATTTTTAATACCGAAGCCAACAAAGGATATAAGATGAGCATTGTTGATACAGGAAATAAAACGGCTGAATGCGCCTTGTATTGGCAGGAAGATTTTTTGAACGCCACACTTAAAGAGAACGCCTATTACCACACCGATAATTTTATTGAAACCTGTCGCGGGTTTTGCGAAGAGATCTTAACGGACGATAATAACGTATCTAAGCCTGATAGGATGATGATGCTCAATAAAAGCGCTTCTTATTTTAAAGAGCGTGATAATTTTAAACTGAAAGATTTTGAAAAGGAAGTGATGGTAGAGCCCGAATTGATAAAAGCATTTAAAGATTACCGAAAGGATTTTAACGATCGCATGGATCTGACGGCTATTGACGAATTTGAAGTTTCGCCAACGGCGGTAAAGAAAAACCAAAAATATATGCGTAGCGTGATCAAACTAGATAAAAATTTTCATATTTATATTCATGGCCGCCACGATTATGTTGAACGCGGTTTTGATGAAGCACAGGGTTTAAAATACTACAAACTGTTTTACGTCAATGAAGATTAACAACCTTAAAATCCAAAATCAATTATTTTAAGTACTTTGTTTTTGCCTGGATGTATTCGCCGTACGCTAAATAATTTGATAACACAACCTGTCATAAACATTCCTGCCACTACTTTCGCTACGCGTTCGTCCACTATTCCCGGATCGCTTGTGATCAAATGATTGAACGCGTCGATGCAGATCAAAAAAATGCCACCGCGA
>JBGASH010000274.1:0-3414 GCA_044229775.1 Bacteroidia bacterium | reverse complement strand
GTCAATTACCCGCTGTATACACATACCCAGTGAAGCAATACCGGCTACCACAGCGAATGCTTTTTGAATGAAGTTAAAATTTATTTTTAAGACCTTGGTCAAAAACAACGAAATTACTAATATAAATACCACCATTATGATCTGTCCTACCTCAATACCGCAATTAAAATAAAAAAGATCTTTCAAAACGTTTTCGGTAGGCTCTACTTCTTTTATTACCGACGAAAAACCCAAGCCGTGTATTAACCCAAAGCAACAAATTAAAGGGTACAGATACATCCCCCTCTTTGGGGTATTTTTATCACTGAAATAGAGCATAAAAGCGGTTGATAGAATGGTCAACGCTATGAGCAGTTCGCAATACTCTCTCTTTATACTTATGAAACTGAGCGTACTCAAAGCCAATGTTACCGAATGCCCAATGGTAAATGCTGTTATAAGTCCTATTAGCTTTTTCCATTCCTGAATAGGAAAACTAAGGGTTAAAAGGGCTATGAATAAGATATGATCGAGGCCTTTGATATCCAAAATATGGATAATACCCCAGGGAAACCATATTTCGAACTCCGTCATAATTTGTACATTTACATCAATGAAGTTCAAATTAAAGCATTTTTTCAGGATGTCGGTGTTTTTGCCGTTACTTTTTATTGGCGCCCACCCCTATTATGTTAGTGTTACCGATATAAAATACAACGAAGCTAAAAAAACATTGGAGATAAGCTGCAAATTATTCACCAACGACCTGGAAGACGCCTTAAAGCGTACCACAAAATCGAAAGTTGATATTATTAACCCGGCAGATCGAAAAGCCACTGAAAAGATCTTAGATAATTACATTCAAAAACGCCTTATCATAAAGCTGAATAAAAAGACCATTTCTTATACGTTCGTTGGTTACGAAAAAGAAGAAGATCTGATATGGGCGTATTTCGAATTTTACAGTAAAGAACCACCCAAAACTTTGGAGATCGATGATAAAATTTTATACGATTTTTTAAAAGAGCAGATCAATTTAGTGCATGCCACGGTAGGAGATAAAAAACTAAGCTATAAAGTGAGTAATCCGGATGGGGCGATAAAGTTCGAGTTTTAAGCCTTCATCAAGGTCTCAATATCAAATTTTTTCATCTTTAAAAATGCCCGCATTACACGAGGTCCTTTTTCAGGATCACTCATCAGTTTTCCCAAAATACTTGGTACTACCTGCCACGATACGCCAAATTTATCTTTACACCAACCGCACATGCTTTCTTCGCCACCACCACTGGTAAATTTATCCCAATAATAATCTATTTCTTTTTGTGTGTCGCAATTAATGACAAATGAAACCGCTTCATTAAAAGTATATTTATGATCGCCCGGGCCATCCATAGCAATTAACTGATAACCGTTCAATTTAAATTCGGAGAACATTAATTTACCGGCATTGGGATCGCCTTTTTCATAATGAATGATATTGTCTTTTGAAGAATTTTCAAAAACCGATGTGTAAAAATTGAGCGCCGCTTCTCCCTGACCAAAACGTTTATCGGTAAACAACAAACTTGGTGTTATTTTTTGCTTATCGCCTTTTTCATAAACCACCGAAACCTGCCAGGTCATACCAAATTTATCGGCTACCCAACCATACAGTTCGCTCCAGGGATATTTATCCAATGGCATCATTACTTTTCCGCCCTTAGCCAATTTATCCCAAAGCGCGTTGGTATCTTCAACCGTTTCGCAGGTCACCGAAAATGAAATAGAAGGATTTATTTTAAACATGGGTCCACCATTTAATCCCATAATTTTTGTCCCATTCAATTCCCACATTACCACAACCGGGTTTTGGGCAGTGATCTTCTAATTTTTAAAGAGTCCGCAATAAAAATCGGCCGCTTCCCTGGCATTACCGTCGAACCATAGACATGGATAAATTTGTTCTTTCATGTTACTTGATTTTTTAAACTACACCCTTATTCCAATTATAAGCACATCATCTACCTGATCCAAATGTCCTTTCCAATCTTCAAACGTATCCGAAAGGATCTCTTTTTGCACCACAAAAGGCTTATCACTATTCTTTACCAACATTTCTTCCAATTGCAAATACCGGAATTTTTTTCCTTTCTTACCCCCAAATTGATCGGGATAACCATCAGTAAGCGTGTAAATACAATCCCCTTTTTGCAGGTCAAATTCACGAGCAGTAAACGGTTTTGGTTCCGGAAAAAATCCACAAGGTTGTTTATCGGCTTTCAATAAGATCAATTCCTTACCTTCTTTTAATTGAGGCGCGTTTCTTACCACATAAAACGAATTATTAGCCGCGGCATATTGCAATTTCATTTTCTTCAGATCCAAGCGACATACTATAAGATCCATACCGTCTTTATTTTCTTCGTTACTCGATCCTTGTTTAAGGGTGTTTACAATTTTATCTCGTAACAGATCCAGTACTTTTGAAGGATCATCGGTATGTCCCCCTTCAATAATATCTTCCAAAAACGATAAGCCCAGCATGGTCATAAATCCACCCGGTACACCATGACCCGTACAATCGGCAGTAACATAATAAATAACATCGCCTGTTTTGTGTACCCAATAAAAATCGCCACTCACAATGTCTTTAGGTTTAAACAACACAAAACTATCGGTAAAATGTTTGGTAAAATCTTTTTCGGTGGGAATAAAAGCGGTTTGGATGCGCTTGGCGTAATTGATACTGGCAGTGATCTCGCGGTTCTTATCTTCCAAAACTTCCTTTTGCAATAAAATTTCTTCATTTTGCGCTAAAACCACATTATGTTCGCGTTCAATAATCTCTTTCGACTTACCTAACTCTAAACGTATTTTAATTTCATTAAGCGTTAAACGGTAACGGGTACGAATAAGAAAAACACAAAAAATAGCAACAGTAAGGATCAATAATCCACCGTTAATTATAAATTCATCTACTGTTAATGGACTATTTAACACGTAAAAAATAATATTACTAATAACGGTTGCTATAACCAATACAATGGAATACCAGATATCCCACAACACCAGCATTCCCACTCCAATGAACAACACCATATAAGCGAAAGCGTGTTTTTGAAGATGTGCCAGATCCATCACGCTCCACATGTAGGCATTTTGTATTGAAATACCCAATACAAGAATAAACATGCAGAAATAAATATTTAAACCTGTTTGTTTTCGGGTAAGAACAAGCGCGAGGCTAACTGTTGACACCACTGTCCTGAAAATTAAAAACGGAACCCAGTGATCGGGCAAAACAAAATAATCGCTGATAAACCAAACTATATTAAGGATAAGACCTACCACATGAGTGATAACATGAAACTTTTCAGTGGATCGTGAAAATTCGGCTTTAACCAATTCGGGTGATATACTTACATCGGCCATTAAATGCTAATATAATTAAAT
>JBGASH010000273.1:0-3417 GCA_044229775.1 Bacteroidia bacterium | reverse complement strand
CCAACACGATGCGGAAAGTGTTAAAGTATCTTTCAATATACCTGATCCCCAGAAAAAAACAGAAGGAACAAAGAGAATGGATATAGCAAATTGTTTGCTCAACATTGGGTAATAAGTAACAAACAGCGTATATAACTTCCAAATACCCGCATAAGAGATCCATGCCAGGAGTATTGCGGAGATCAAAAAACTTTTGAATCCTAATAAAACAATCGGTGTTATGATACGTATCAGCGTGAAAGTTTGAGTATCTAAGTACATAAAACGATATGGATAGCCCGTTTCTGAATCAAACAAATAAATGTTCTCCATATTAGCTTCGCCAAATAAGACATGTAGTCCGTTAAAAGGATGTTTTATCAAAAGATTACACATGGTGGATGCGCTCTCCCAATAACTCGTGGTATCACCCCCATCGTAATAAATGGTGTAGATCAAGCATACGGATATAGCTCCCACAAGCTTTACAAATAAACCCGGAATATAGTATTTGTAATGAGGCTTATCGAAAAGGTTTGGACGTACGATCAAATAACGGGAAATGAAGTAAATGATGATCAGCCAAATAGGAACCATAAAAAACTCCCAAGTATCGTAAGAAAACCAACCGTAATATTTATACATTGCTATGAGCTTTTGGCCTTATTACAAACATACTAAAAAAACGGTTCAAAGCCTTACAAATGTGGGACCTTGTTGAACCTTTGCCGACCCGATTTATTAAGCCAATATGATTCTATTTAAAAAAAAACCATAACTTTAAACCAAACACCCTGTTTAAGGTGCTTAACATGAACGCAAACACAATCATCGTTACCGGAGGCGCAGGATATATTGGCTCGCATACCATTATTGAACTACTGGCCCATACTAATTACAACATCATTTCCTTAGATAATTATTCGAATTCTACTGCCGCTACCTTTGATCGCATAGAACAAATTACCGCCAAGCGGATCAAAAATTACAATGTTGATCTTTGCAATAAAGAGGCCCTTGATCTTGTATTAAAGAATTATCCGAATATTGTCGGTATCATTCACTTTGCCGCTTTTAAATCGGTTCCGGAATCTGTTGAGAAACCCTTGTTATACTATCATAACAATATTGAATCACTTGTCAATATTTTAAAGATATGTACTGAGAAAAACATACGGAATCTTATTTTCTCCTCTTCCTGCTCGGTTTATGGCAACGTTGAAAAAATGCCCGTTACCGAACAAACTCCTTTACCAAAAGCAGAATCGCCATACGCACACACTAAGCAAATTGGCGAAGATATGATCAAAGCTTTCGTAAGATCGAATCCTGATCTCCACGCAGTATTGCTGCGTTATTTCAATCCTGCCGGAGCGCACCTCAGTGCATTAATTGGAGAATTACCGCTGGGAGCACCAAGCAGTTTAGTGCCCATTATCACACGAACTGCAATTGGAATTATTCCTAAGATGAAAGTTCATGGTAGCGACTATGCCACTCGCGATGGTTCTTGCATTCGCGATTACATTCATGTAAGCGATATTGCTGAAGCCCATGTTAGCGCCTTAAATTATTTGATCGATAAAAAGAATAAGGACGCTTGCGAGATATTCAACTTAGGCACCGGAAATGGAGTAAGTGTTTTTGAAGCCATTAACTCATTTGAAAAAGTATCTGAAACCAAATTGAATTATGAAGTAGGACCCCGTCGTGATGGCGATGTGGAAGCTATCTATGCCGATAATACACTTGCAAGGACCATTTTAAAATGGGAACCAAAATTCAGTTTGGATCAAATGATGTTGTCGGCCTGGAAATGGCAACTCCATTTGCAAGAGGGATCTAAGCAAAAGTAAATTCCGTAAGAAAAGGTAATGACCATTTTTGACTCGAAAAAAACAATCTATCTCATCCTGTTTTTATCGTTATGCATTACCATTGGATATAATCAGTACAATCTTTTTCTCATTCAGAAAAAAAATCCAAAAAATGAATTGACCAAAGGTCCGGCTACCGTCGAAAATGTTACGGTATGGGACGTGGATAACGAATTCTATTTGAGTCCGCCCGAAAATTTCTTGGCTGGTAAAGGTTGGCGAAGGGGTCCGCCAATTGGAAACGGCAGCTATTTCAGAAGAGTTCCGGGTTATTCGTTGATCTATCTGTTCTTCCGACTCTTTTTTGATGTTCCGTTGGCTTTGCAATTCGTGAAACTATTCCAAATAATTTTGTTTACCATTTCTATTATTTATGTCCATAAAATAATGCGGCTTCTGAGTTTTAGCTCTACTTTGTCGGCTCTCATTGCCTTGTTGTACGGGTGTATTCCTTTTTTCAGCGGCTTTGTGTATTTTACCTGCACCGAAAGTATTTCTCCATATCTGGGAGTGCTTTACTTTTATTTTCTTATTAAGGCAACCACCATCAAGGATACAAATAAAAAGAACCGCGCTTATCTGATGGCAGGTCTGTTTTTAGGTATAGCAATACTGACGCGGCCAATGATGGGCTTACTTGCTTTAATTATTCCCTTTAGCATTTTTATGGAGGTAAAAAGATCTCAAAGCATTTCTAATTATTTAAAAAATATCCTGTTCATTGGACTCATACCAATATTATTACTGAGCACCTGGACATTAAGGAATTACATTCTTACGAAAGAAATTGTGGTGCTTGAAAAAAATACCCATCCCGAATCCTTAGACAGGGAGAAACCTGAATTTAATGGTTTACTTCATTTTGTAAAATGCTGGGGCGATAAATCGATCACCAATTTTAATGATTATTATGTTCCGTTTCAAAGCTCCGTTCTTATTGACGGCGACACTTCTAATTTCTATATTGAAAAGATCATAAATGTCTGGCCGGCCTCAATAACAGAGCAATACGGAAAAGATCGGCTTTTTTCTATTCTTAAAAAACATCAAACCGCATTATTTATGCAAAAGCCATATTACGACAAACAAGTTGCCATGCCTTCTGCTTATTTTGATCTAGAATTAGAAGTGGAACGTGACTACGAAAAATTAATTAGCGAATACAAAAAAGAACACTTTTTGGATTACTGGTTAAAAACCCCGCTTCTTAATTTAAGGTCGATGATCTTTCATTCTAACACCTCGAACTTGTTTTTGTTTCAAAAAGAAATAATGAATAATGGAGTACTTTATGTTTGCAAATCATTGCTGTACTTATTTCACGTTCTTCTCTATTTCTGTGTTCTCCTTAATCTCTTCTTACTTAAAGATCAGTTCTTACGGGCCATTTTTGTATTGGCACCCCTCATCAATATGTTCTTTCTTTGCTTTATTTTCAGGGGATTGGAGCAACGCTATATGCTTCCGGTACTTCCTGTAATGCTAATAGGGCTGGCCTTCCCGATCCAATACCTGATGAGCAAAAGACGCGTCTCTTGAATTTGTTAATTCTTTTGAAAAA
>JBGASH010000272.1:0-3486 GCA_044229775.1 Bacteroidia bacterium | reverse complement strand
GGTCACGCCATACCACCACCAGTTTATTGTTGGTGGAATAATTTAACCATACCATATCCTGAGCTTTGCCCGAATTATCGTCATTTACTTTTTTAATGGCGCTCCAATTCAATCCCCCGTTATTGGTGGTTGAAACAAAAATATCCGGGTCATTCGCGGTAGCTTCGCCCACCGCCGCGTAAGCAAGTTGATTCGCATTAAGCGGATTTGCCGAAATATTAGCGCCCAGCTTGTAATTAGGATTTGAAGTAACCGCCGGTGGGTTAACTAACAGGTCGTAATATTGAAAAGTTCCTCCCCTGTTATAAGATTTTGCGAAAAATATTTTACCAAATATAGATTGTGATGTCATGTAACTCGGATAATTGGTACATAAAGCGCCATCAGCAGCCACACATACTGCTGCCATGGGTTGTTGAATGGTAGGACCAACCAAATAATTTGTTGTATCAATATAGCGGTAGTTGCTCCATGTTGCACCGCTGTCTTTTGATATTTTTAAATACGGTCGGTTATTAGGTGGTAATATCCAAGGTGCCGGTTTGGTGGTGAGATAAAAAGTGCCCTGTTTATTTGAACTCGAATTATCTACCGTTAACCAAGGCCTATCCAGCGGAACTTTTGAAGGATCTTCTGTGTTGGCGTTCCAAATTCTTACCGGTGTCGACCAGGTAATACCACCATCCTTTGAGTTGGTAATATATACACCACCCGAATCGGGACTTTGCCGATAATCTACGTAAGTAAGATAAACCGTACCATTATTTCTGAATTTCATGCTCACATCGGCCGAGCCCCAGGTAGAATACGCATGAGGTTTAAAGTGCGCGTTACCCCATGTCATACCACCGTCGAAACTAGCTTGTGTTCTTATAGTAGCTTTAAAAGGCGAGGTTGGCCCAATGGTCATATAGGCTATAATGATATTTTTAGGGTTGGTTGGATTAATAGCCATAAATGGCTCACCGGCGTAAAAAGGCGAGGTAGTGATAGTGGTGTTGGGAGGTGTTTGAGCAAAACAAACCACAACAAATAAATTCAGAAAAAGGAAAAAACGTATACTTTTTATCATGTGTGAAAAATTTGAAGTATGACTCTTATTTTTAAAGAAAGTTTAATGGCAATAAAACAAAAAAGCCCTTCCGGTTTAACCGAAAAGGCTTTCTGTTTAATAATTCATATTACAGCTGCGCATTTAACTTAGCCGCCAAATTAGCTTTAGGAACCGCGCCTACCTGCTTATCTACAACTTGTCCGTTCTTAAAAAACAATATTGTTGGAATATTTCTGATCCCAAAATTCATGCTGATGTTAGGATTGTTGTCAACGTTTACTTTTCCAATAACCGCTTTTCCCTCGTAATCTTTCGATAATTCTTCAACAATTGGTCCTACCATACGGCAAGGTCCGCACCACTCTGCCCAAAAATCAATTAATACAGGTTTGTCGCTTTTCATTACTAACTCATCAAAGTTAGCGTCTGTGATCTCTAGTGCCATTTTAATTTTCCTTTCTTAGTTTATTAATAATATTTAAAGTTACTTCCTATTATTCTATCCTACAATAACCAAACCAAAAATTTTGTTAATGTCTTTTTGACAGTTAGGCGCTTCTCTTTTTAAATTCAATGAACAAGCATAAACCAATAGAAATTAGCCATATAGCTGATCCTGCCATCGCTAAATTATTACTGGTGTTATAAACCGATGGTTCAAATTTAAATTCTATTTTGTGTTTTCCCGGCGGAATTGGCATACCTCTTAATATGTAATTAACACCAACGTGAGGGGTTAATGTTCCATCAACATACGCATTCCATCCCTTAGGATAGTAGATCTCAGAGAACACCGCAAACTCATTGGCAGTACAATTGCTTTCGTAAACAAGGTCATTAGGTTTATAACTAAGCATTTTTATAATACCGTTACCGGGATAAGAATCAGCGATACCGGCTTCCTTTTTAAAATTATCTCTTACAACCGCTTCGGTTTTGGTATCAATGTTATACAAACCTACGATCTCGCTATCAGCGCTGGTTACCGTTTTAATTCTTTTCACAAACCAGGCGTTGCCATTAGCCTGAGAGTTTTTCAAAGGAAATGATCGCTCACCTTCTTTTCCTGCCGGCAAGATCAAATATTTTGTGTTAAGCATATTCAATACGCCCAGTTTAGCGAACATATTATCCATTAAACTGTCTTTACCAAGTGCTTCGTTAATTTCTCTGTAAAAGGTGTCGATCTCTTTATCCAAATGAAAATCGATGACCTCCTGATATTTTTTAAGCTTAGCGCCGTGGTAACCGCCAATCGATTTATGGTGGTATGAAGTTGTGGCGTCGCTGAACGCGTCAACGGTCAAATTCAACACACGATAATCCAAAGTACTGTCGCGCAAGATCTCATCATCCGCTTCCGTTGTATCGAACTGCGACTCGTACTGCGACTTGGTGACAAACGATTTATCATTAAGGTAACGCATGTCAACCGTCCAAAGGTCGATCAAAATAAAAATTCCCATCGAGGCAAAAAGCAATTCTTTTTTTATTTTTTTGTTCAGAAAGAGATAAATAAAAATACCGGCAAGTAAAATAAACACAAATGAGCGTAGCGCATCGGAAGTAAACAATGATTTACGGGCTGTTTCAATGTGTGGCATGATCTCGGTAACGTAACGTTTTACTTCCTGCTCAGGATTTCCGCCTCTCATATAAGCCGCAACCATTTTGGCTTCTTCGTTATATCCATGAAAGGTATTTACAAGATCCGGCGCTAAAACACCGAGTAAACAAAAACCACCGGTTAAAGCAAAAGTTACGATCAAAATACGTTTAAGTTCTACTTCTTTTTTGAACCACATCAACTTTATCTTATCGGTGAGTCCTTTAGCCTTTAAAATCTCATTCAATCCTAAGACAGCCAATAACGGAATGGTGAGCTCCGCTATTACCAGCGTCATCGACACCGCTCTGAATTTATTGTAACCCGGAACATAATCCATAAAAAAACTGGTCAATCCCATAAAATTACTTCCCCATGAAAGCATTATTGATAACAACGTTACAATTACCAATGCCCATTTCAATTTGCTTTTTACAACGAACAAAGCGAGTACCGATAAAAAAATGATGATCGCTCCTAAATAAACAGGACCACCAACACCGGGCTGATCGGCAAAATACGCGTTTGTATTTCCAACGGCCTGCTTATAATCCGAAGGCACTTTTTTAAGCACATCCACATCGGCTTGTCCTATTGCGCCGGTGGCGCCCCCTTTAAAATTCGGAATTAAAAACGTAAACGTTTCGCCAATACCGTAGCTCCATTGGGTAGCGTATCCTTTATCGAGACCGGAAGTGACATTTCCGGCATTGCTACGCAATGCGGAGTTAATGGTTAATTCGGTTTTGCCACGTGTGGTATACTTTCCATATTCATAGGTTCCTAAGAGGTTGCCAACGTTAGGTAATACAGCAATTAAACCTGC
>JBGASH010000271.1:0-4372 GCA_044229775.1 Bacteroidia bacterium | reverse complement strand
ATGGTACTGGGGCAGGAAATTTCTGTGAAAGATAATTTTGGCGGTATGTCGCCCATTTTATTACCAATGGTGATTTGCGGTTTAGGAATTATTTTTTCAATTGTTGGTACCTGGTTTGTTACAATTAAAGATGATAAATCAAGCGTACAGAACGCATTGAACTTAGGCAACTGGTCGTCTATTATTTTTACGGTTATAGCTTCTTATTTTGTGGTAATGTGGATGCTACCGGAGACATTGAACTTACGCGGTTACGAATTCTCTAACCTTAATGTATTCTTAGCTATTGTGGTTGGATCGGTTGTAGGAGCAGTGATGAGCATCGTTACCGAATATTATACTGCCATGGGTAAAGGCCCTGTTCTTTCTATCATTCAACAATCTTCTACCGGACATGCTACCAACATCATTGGTGGTTTGTCAGTAGGAATGAAATCGACCGTTATACCTATTTTAACTTTGGCCTCGGGTATCATGGCTTCTTATTATTTTGCAGGACTATACGGTGTGGCCATAGCGGCTGCCGGTATGATGGCAACAACTGCCATGCAATTGGCCATCGACGCGTTTGGACCAATTGCCGATAATGCCGGTGGAATTGCCGAAATGAGTCAGTTACCGCCTGAGGTTCGCGAGCGTACCGATAATTTAGATGCAGTTGGTAATACAACAGCCGCAACCGGAAAAGGATTTGCGATCGCATCAGCGGCACTAACCTCATTAGCCTTATTTGCCGCCTTCGTAGGCATTGCTGGTATCAGCGCTATTGATATTTATAAAGCCCCTGTATTGGCCGGATTATTTGTTGGTGGAATGATCCCATTCATTTTCTCAGCATTATGTATTCAGGCGGTTGGACGTGCAGCAATGGACATGGTTCAGGAAGTACGCCGTCAATTCCGTGAAATTCCCGGGATCATGGAATACAAAGCTAAACCTGAATACGAAAAGTGTGTGGCCATCTCTACCAAAGCCAGTATTCGTGAAATGATGATGCCAGGAGGTATTGCTTTAATTACACCTGTTATTGTTGGATTTGTTTTTGGTCCGGAAGTACTAGGTGGTTTATTAGCAGGTGTAACGGTAAGCGGTGTGTTAATGGGAATTTTTCAAAGCAACGCCGGTGGTGCATGGGATAACGCTAAAAAATCGTTTGAAAAAGGCGTAAGCATCAATGGCGAAATGTTCTATAAAAAATCGGAGCCGCATAAAGCCTCTGTTACCGGTGATACAGTTGGTGATCCATTCAAAGATACATCAGGACCATCTATGAACATCTTAATTAAATTAATGAGTATCGTGTCGTTGGTAATTGCTCCTTACATCTCTATTGTTGGCGGAGGAGAGGAAGGTACTAAGACCGTTACTAAAGAAGCGTATAAACTTAACATCAATGGTCAGGAATATTCCTTTAGCAGCAAAGCGCAAGTGGATAGTATGATGAATGCCAATGTAAAAGACATTAACGAATTACAATCGGGCGCTTATGTAGTGGACGGGGCACACAGCTCAGTTGAATTTAGCGTACGCCATTTGATCACCGATACCCAAGGAAATATCCATATTGACAGTGGCGTTGTTGATCTTAAGAATGAGGCGGGTGCCAAAATTTATATTCGTTTAGATATGGCCTCGTTAAATACACAAAACTCGTACAGAGATGGCCATTTACGTGATAAAGAAGAATTTTTTGATGTTGCCAAACACAAGTACGCGATCTTTGAGGCCAATGAAATTGTAAGAGATTCTTCGGCAGGTACTGAATATCCATACGTTGCCAAAGGAAAATTAACCATGAAAGGCATTACAAAGATCTTGACCTTTATTTTAATTATGTATCCGTACCGAGATCGAAGATCAGAGGAGAGAATGGTAAAAATAATGTGGCAGGATTTGAAGGCAAACTGTGATCAATCGTTCGGAATATAATATAGGCAGCTCGTTAAGTATTGGTAGGAAATGTAAAGATCAACATTTCATTAGAAACCGCTCAGCGTATCAAGTAATTTTATTAGCTACGTTCTTTAAAAAGCCTTTTCTTAAAACAAAAAAGGCTTTTTTGTTTTTAAATTTACAGGGTTTTATTAAATTATCTTACAGTTGCCTTGCGTTCGACCGTATTTGGCTCCTTAGTTCAAAATATGTACATTTACTTTAAATCACGCGTTCTAATATCAATTAAGAGGCGCGTTAAAACTAAAAGTGAAAAAAGCTGTGTTCGCTCTTTGCTTATTAAGCATGTGCACCATCAGGCACAAACAAAGTTACTTGAAAAAGGAAAATTTATTATTGACGGGTACTATGGTTTCCCTAATTTATTTACTTCTATTTTAAAGGCCGCTTACCAAAATTCAGGTGGCTCTGCTAACTCACAGGTTGATTTTAAAATTGGTGGTCTTGGCCTGTGGGGGGTAGATTTGAATATTTGGTTACCGATAAGATCGGTGTGGGATTAGATGGAAATTACACCAATACTTACGTTAGCTGGAAAGAAACGGATTATATTTCAGGCTCTAGTACTACAACTGCTTTATATAGCTATAAAGTGTCTGTACCAAGATACAGGATCATGCCTCGGTTCAATTTTCACTTTATTAAAGAATCTGAGAAATTTGACGGTTATTTTGCTGTAGCTGCCGGTTATGGCGGATGGTCAGCAAAATTTGAAACCGATGATCCTAATTACCAATTTGCTTCCATTAAGTCTTTAGTGCCTATTGCCTTCAGAACTGCCGTTGGAATGCGCTTTTTCTTTATTGATAACCTTGGCGCTAAGTTAGAGTTTGGTCTTGGCGGCGGTCCGCTTATTGCTGTTGGTTTAAGCGGTAAGTTCTAATAAACTATTTTACCATTAAAAAAGCCGTTCCATATTTGGAACGGCTTTTTTTATTGAATGTTGTTTTTATTTTCCGCCTTGCATTTTCTTAAGATCTTCCGGTTTTTTTTCGGTATATCCTTCAGTTGATAATACAAATTTTGAATCGGGTACGTTACCTAAACTAACTTCTTTAGCCACCATTTTTACTTTATTAGGTCCTACAACAGAAGTAAACTCCAAAGGCATTCCTTTGATCCCCTTAAAAGGGGTGCCGCTTTTTCCACCTGAATTCACATAAGGGATCTTTTCACAATACCACACATCCGACTTAATTTCACCGTCTTTTTCGGTGGTAGTGGTAACGATGGCTTTTTGACATTCGTACCCCGCAACAGTTTTAACTTCTTTGGTATATTCGATCTTTGGATCTTTCATTTTTGTCTTAGCCTCTTCCTTTTCAAGATCAGCTTTTGACATTCTAATGAACATTTTGTTTCCCATGATGTCCATTAACGTTAACTGGCCATTCTCATCCGTTAGTGATTTGCTATTGATCATCATCGAACTGGTTTCCGAATAAGCCTTTTTATCTTTAAAATACACTTTGGTTTCCATATCGCCCATCATAGCAGCTTGCTCGGGCGGAAGGCCTTCAAAGGTCATGGTATATATCACCGAACCTTCTTTTGCTGCCTGGCCAAAGGCAATTGCAGAAACTAAAATGGCTACAGCTGTTACTATTTTTTTCATGTTATTGGTTTTTTTCTACAGGATTTTTTTTGATCCGATGGGTTTTGGCAATCCTGCTTATCCAGATCCAACGGCTTTAAATGTTAAGCTAATTTACTGCATAAATAATTTTTACAGTGTTAATTTATGTAAAAGGTTGAGATTATTGAAGCCCTGCAAAAAACTGCTGCATTTCTTCGATGCTGATTATCTTATAATAAGCGGGCAATTCAAATGTGTTATCAGGTATTTCGGCCTTTTTTACCACTTTGGCGGTGAATTCCATTTCGAGGCCCATCTTTTTTAAACGGTATTGCATTAACATCCCTTTAATGGCCGCGTATGGACTAAGTGAATTTACATGTTCAACACCCATTTCATTAGTATAGTACACATCAAAGGTTACCGACGGATCGTTGGCCATAGTGGCTTTTGCTTTTTTGCAATTGTATCCGGCGATCACCTTTTTTTCATTTGTTTCTACAAACAATACCTGATAGGAATTATTTTCTTGCTGTATGTCTTTTTCGGTTTCAATGCAGGCATTTTTCATGTCCATGAACTTCACCATTTGGGTCAATGTTTTCTTGGGCAGATCGCAAATGAAGGTGGTATTGAACATGCCAAGAGCGCTCATCTCCATTAAGAATTTATCGCCTTTGAACTTTAACGTAGCCGATGTAGGAGCCAGTCCCGCCAAAGGATGAGTCTCATTTATAACTTTAGTTTCGTACTCAATAATTCCTTCATCAACCGCTTTGCCACCTCCGCCACACGACGTTAAGCCTAATAAAATACCTAATAAAATAAGGGAAATTGCTCTAA
>JBGASH010000270.1:0-3555 GCA_044229775.1 Bacteroidia bacterium | reverse complement strand
GTCATCATCGCGTTAAACCACCCAAATGCTGTAGTAGATCCAGTAAGTTTCTCCCTCATTGTTTGGCCACCCAAAACCATGTACATGGCAAGAGGCGATGCTTTTAAACACGGCTTTGTGAAATATTTACTTAACAGTATTGGCATCATACCCATTTTCAGAATTCAGGATGCAGGACGAGAAGGACTAAAAAAAAATGATGACACTTACAAACAGGTAAATCAGTTATTACAAAGAAATACCAAGATAATGATCTTTGCCGAAGGCTTGTGTGTTCAGGAGCGTCGATTAAGACCTATTAAGAAGGGCGTACCACGAATGGTGTTTAATTCGTACGAAGCCATTCATAAGCCGGATCTTATTGTTTTACCTGTAGGTATGAATTACAATAATGCCAAAAAATTCAGAAGCAATTTGTTCGTGAATATAGGTGAGCCTATCAGGGTAAAGGACCACATTACCGAATACAGAGAACATCCGGCCAAATGCATGAACTCTTTTCAGCAATTACTCGAAAAAAAAATGAAGGAGCTTGTTATTCACATTAACAATCCTGAAAATGATGAATTGGTATCACAATTAGAAGAATTATTAAAACGTGATTGGTGTATCAAACAAAAGCTGAATTACCGGAACCTTGAACATGATTTTAAAATAAGCTCTGAAATTGTTGGAATGGTAAATTCGCTTGAGGCAAAAAATCCGGAGCTGCTTATTCTTTTAAAAGATCAATGCAAAGATTATTTTGATAAATTGCGTAAACACAAAATTCGCGACTGGCTCATTGATCCGGTAAACAGATTTAAAATAAATGTTTTCTATCTAGCTTTTCAGATCATACTCCTCATTGTGGCTTTTCCGGTTTATGTAATAGGATTAATTGGTAATTATTTACCATTTAAATTAGCCGAAAAACTTGCTAATAAATTCGCTAAAACAGTCGAGTTTCATTCGTCGGTTGCTTTGGCCGCCGGCAGCTTTTTATTTTTGATCAATTATCTTTTGATCTTTTTTCTTGCCGATATCTTTTTACCAAGATTGGAATTTGTGGGGCTAACCATCGGAACATTCTTGTTTACAGGATGGTTCAGCTTGTATTATCATCCGTTCAAACAAAAAACTTTTGGCTTACTAAGAACTGTTAAAAACAAAACTCTCCTCAAAAATCTTCGTAAAAAAAGAGAGGAATTATTAGATTTGGTTGCCTCATTTAACACAATTTAGTAATTTAGTTTGGCACGTGTTTTGGGATATAAAAAGTAGAGGTTTTATTATGAAATTCGGTAAACACATAACGTTTGTTCTTACTGCTCTTGCGGCCATTATTATTTTGTGTGCTGCCGGAAATAATTCTACCAAACAAGAAATAGTTCGTCAAACCATTCAGGAAAATAAAGCAGATAACTTACCGGTTAATCCCTGCACCGCTTTTAAAGAAGGCGAGGTTTTAACCTATCGTTTACATTATGGTTTTATGGATGCCGGTGTGGCAATTTTAGAAGTGAAGCCGGATGTAAAAGAAATTTCGGGCAGAAGGGTGTTGCATATAGTAGGTACCGGTTTTTCGCGAGGGTCGTTTGATTGGTTCTTTAAGGTGCGCGACCGTTATGAAACCTATTTGGATAAAGATGCCGGCATTCCCTGGTTATTTGTGAGACGCGTTGAAGAAGGAGGTTATAAATTCAGTCAGGATTATGTTTTTAATCATTACACCAAAAAAGTAGATATTGGCGGTGGCGAAAAAATGGATATTCCTGCCGGCGTTCAAGATATGCTTTCTGCATTTTATTCGGCCCGTAATTTGGATTTTACGGATGCTAAAGAAAATCAGATCTATTCGGTGATGAGTTTTGTAGATAAAGAATTATGGCCTGTTAAGATCCGGTTCATTAGTCGCGAAACCATTGAGACCGATATCGGAAAATTTAAATGTTTAAAGTTTCATCCATTGGTTCAGCGCGGCCGGGTTTTTAAAAGCGAAGATGATCTTAATATCTGGATCACCGACGATAAGAACCACATTCCTGTAAGAGCACAGGCAAAAATTTTGGTGGGATCTATTAAGTTAGATATTACAGGTACGGCCAATCTTGCCAATGAAAGCGCTAAGGTCAATTAGGCTTTTTTATCCACTCCTCTATCTCATCCTGACTAAGATCAAAGTAATTCACTTTTTTTACTACTGTGCTATTATCGATATAATAGATCTTAGGAAGCTGTAATCCGGCCAGTTTAATGAACGCGGGCCCGTTTAAAATTGAATGCGGTATGTTTTGCGTGTGTGTGTCGTCGAAGAAAGATTTTAAATTGGCCCGATCGCCGTTCAAAAACATGTAAAGTGGTAAGGCCGCATTTTTCTTAATCATCACCTTCATTTTTTTAGCGGCAATACGACAATGAGGACAGGTTAAACTAAAGAAGGCTATAACTTGTTTACCGGTTCTTAATTCCTTTACAATTGGCCGCACCTTTGTGGTATCATTAAAGTTATAAGCCATATCCAGATCAAGTTTATAATTAACTTCTTCATCAAGATTATTGGAAGAATAAGAATAATCGATGGCATTAAAAACAAAAGGTAAGGGAAATAAACATAATGAAACCGCGAATAAGAAAAGTTTGTTCTTAGAGATCTTCCAGCCTTGGTGAAAAAAATAAACCACAAGAGCAACCACGATCAATATCACGTTTTTAATAATGCCTTTAAGCGGACTCATGTAAATTTGCTCGCCAAAACAACCGCAATTGCCGGTATTCCCATTCATGGCGATCTGTACACTCAAATAAATAATAAAAAATAAAAGGAGACCTATTGTGAGCGGGAGGGTAAATTTTTTGAGGTTATAATTTATTACTAATAAAACCCCTATCGTTAGCTCAAGTCCGATCAT
Source organism: Bacteroidia bacterium (assembly GCA_044229775.1). Taxonomy (GTDB): domain Bacteria; phylum Bacteroidota; class Bacteroidia; order B-17B0; family Aurantibacillaceae; genus JAHEYG01. Next base: position 664 of record JBGASH010000270.1, on the reverse strand, counting down.
TAACCTGGCAATGATCGGTGCTGTAAACCAGTTAGCTACTCCTATGTCAACAAAACTGTATTCAAATGTTTCGATTACCGGATAGATCTTGGTGTACCCCGAATAGATAAACACCAATCCTATAAACACGGAAAGGCCGGAAAAGAGTATTTTTTTGAATAAGCTCAATTTTTAAACAAACACCTCTAAATTACGAATTAAATAAAATAAAAAAGCCGTTCTGAAATTCAGAACGGCTCCAAGTAATGTTAAATAAATTACTTAATAGTACAAGCTGTTGTGATACCGCCAGCGGTAACAGATCCTTTTTCACAAGCATCTTTAGCATTTTTCTTTGTGTCTTTAATTGTAGTTGAAGCACAAATTGAAGTACCGCTACCAGAAACACAACACTCACATGTATAATCTTTTTTACATGAAGTCATAACGAAAGCTGCAAAAGCAGCAACTAATAAAACTTTTTTCATAGATTAGGGATTTTAGTTTATAAATTTAAGTAAATATACGTTTTATTTTAAAACGTTAAAAATTACATTTTTGCCTAATTAATTACTTAATTGCGCAAGCAGTTGTGATACCACCAGCGGTTGCGCTGCCTTTTTCACACTCATCTTTAGCATCTTTTTTAGTTTCATGCATTGTTGTAGAAGCACAAATAGACGTA
>JBGASH010000269.1:2322-3563 GCA_044229775.1 Bacteroidia bacterium | reverse complement strand
ATGAATGTCCCCCGCTGGCGGGGGTGTCCGACGAAGGAGGACGGCGGTGGAATCATTTTTTTAATTCCATCATTAACACACTTCAAATTGAAAATCGAATGGGATTTTGGTGAAATAACCTTAAAGCTTATCGAAGTGATGAATGTCCCCCGCTGGCGGGGGTGTCCGACGAAGGAGGACGGGGGTGGAAAATCAAATTTTCTTAAATCGCATTTGAAGAACTCCCCAAAATGCTTCTTTGAATATTTTGGTGCTCATTTTACTTACCCCTTCTACCCTATCCACAAATAAAATAGGTACTTCTACGATCTTAAATCCTAATTTATAGGCGGTATATTTCATTTCTATCTGAAAGGCATAACCCATGAACCGGATCTCATCCAATTTAATTTTTTCCAAAACTCTCCGTCGGTAACATTTAAAACCGGCTGTGGTATCTTTTACCGGGAGCCAAAGAACTATACGAACATAAACGGAAGCGAAATAACTCATCAAAATGCGGCTAACCGGCCAATTGCTCACTTTCCCGCCCTTGCAATACCTGGAACCAACCGCTACATCGGCATTGTTTTCGCAAGCCTCCAGCAACCGGATAAGGTCTTCAGGATTATGGCTAAAATCGCAATCCATTTCAAAAATATATTCGTAATCTTTTGCCAGTGCCCATTTAAAACCATGGATGTACGCGGTTCCTAAACCCAGTTTACCTTTACGTTCTTCTATAAATAATTTACCGTTAAATTCCGATTGAAGCTCCTTCACCTTTTGCGCGGTGCCATCAGGCGAACCGTCATCTACTATCAACAAATGAAAAGGTCTTGCCAAACTAAATACCTTTCGCACCATTTTTTCAATGTTCTCAATTTCATTGTAAGTAGGAATTATGACAAGGCATTTGCTCATTGTATTTGCGAATATACGAATTGTTGTTTTAACACCTTAACGGTTAATGTTATTATAAATTATACGCTTTCGAAAAATACCAATGAATTTTTGGACTTTTTTGCCGGTTATTTCGTCCGGAATTATTACTCAATTATTAACAAACCTCTAATAAACAGGGCTAATTCCCTATTTTTGTATACTATGCTTAGCGTAAACCCTAAAGAACTTCCAGTTGCTCAATTGCACCATTATTTATTGGGAGCAGTTGGCCCTCGACCTATATGCTTTGCAAGTACGATAGATAAAGATGGGAAACCAAATCTGGCTCCATTTAGTTTTTTTAATGTTTTTTCGGC
>JBGASH010000269.1:0-2305 GCA_044229775.1 Bacteroidia bacterium | reverse complement strand
AACCCGCCAATCGCTATATTTTCGCCAAACCGGAGTGGTAAAACCGGCAAAACCAAAGACACCCACGAAAACGTAAAAGAAGTACCTGAATGTGTTATCAATGTGGTAAACTACGACATGGTTTATCAAACCAGTTTAGCAAGTAGTCCGTACCCAAGAGGTGTGAGCGAATTTGAAAAAGCTGGATTTACCCCTATTCCCTCTCAAATTGTAAAACCGGCCCGTGTAAAAGAAAGTCCGGTGCAATTAGAGTGTAAGGTATTTGAAGTAAAAGAAATTAACGCCTGCAATTTAGTGATGTGCGAAATTGTTATGATACACATTAACGAGAACGTGCTTGGCACCGATAAACAGATCGATCAGCAAAAGATAGACCTCGTGGCCCGTATGGGTGGTAATTGGTACTGCAGAGCACATGGCGATGCCTTATTTGAAATTGAAAAACCCATTACTACAATGGGTATAGGGGTTGACCAAATACCGGGTAACATCAAAAACAGCGATGTATTTACCGGAAATAATTTAGGACAATTAGGAAATGTAGAACAACTGCCAAATCCTGAAGAGATCGCTTCGTACAGATCGTCATTAAAGAATTCATTCAAAGACCGCCACGAACTGCATTTATTTGCCAAACATTTGCTGGAGGCCGGCAAAGTAAAAGAGGCCTGGATGGTTTTACTGGGAAATAATTAAATAATTACACAACAATTAATAACAATATAAAATAAAATAACATGGATGTAACAGGAGTACTAAAAGTAAAGTTCGACACGCAAAAAGTGAGCGACCGTTTTCAAAAACGCGAATTTGTATTATCAACCGATCTAAACACCCCTTATCCGCAGCACGTGAGCTTTCAGGTAACGCAGGATAAATGTACTTTGCTTGATAACTACAACGTTGGTGATGAACTAAAAGTGCAATTTAACCTTCGTGGCCGCGAGTGGAACGGTCCGCAAGGCATTAAATATTTTAATACCCTTGAAGCTTGGCGTATTGAAAAAACAAACGGATTAGCGGCAAGCCAGATCCAACAAAATACCGCGTCGTCTAATAAGATCGAAACCGGTTCGGCTCCTGTTTTCAGTGGCAATACCGGAGGCGATAACGACGATCTACCGTTCTAAAGCAACACATGGAAAATAAAAATGGAAAATGGGATCTGGCATTCCGTTTTCCATTTTCCTTTTACATTTTCCATAACCTATGAAAACCAAAAAATCTTCAATACTCCTTATTTACACCGGTGGCACCATTGGCATGATGGCCGATGCCGTAAGCGGTTCTTTAAAACCTTTTGATTTTAAAAGCTTAACCAGTCAGATACCCGAACTAAATAAGTTTGATGTTGAATTATCTTCGATGGCGTTCACTAAACCCATCGATTCATCCAACATGCATCCCGACATCTGGATCCAACTGGCGGCTACCATAAAAGAAAAATATGATAAGTTCGACGGCTTTGTGATCCTTCACGGTTCAGATACCATGTCGTTTACCGCCAGCGCCCTTAGTTTTATGTTGGAGAATTTAGCGAAGCCTGTTATTTTAACCGGCTCGCAATTACCTATTGGAATTATCAGAACCGATGGTAAAGAGAATTTAATAACCGCCATCGAAATTGCCGCCGCCCGGTCGGGCGACAAACCCCTGATCAATGAGGTTTGCATTTATTTTGAATACAAATTGTATCGTGGCAACCGTACCTTTAAATATAACTCTGCGCATTTCGACGCGTTTAAATCGCCTAACTATCCGGCTTTAGCCGAAGCAGGTGTTGAAATTCAGTATAACAAAACTGCCTTTTTAAAAAAACCAGGCAAGCCGCTCAAAGTTTACACGCAACTCGATAACGATATCATTGTTTTGAAATTATTTCCGGGTATCAGTAAAAAAATAACCAGCGCAATCTTAAATGTAAAAGGAATAAAGGCCATTATCATTGAAACCTTTGGTGCCGGAAACGCCACAACGCAAGATTGGTTCATTAACGATCTTAAACATTGCATCGACAACGGCATTATTGTTTTTAATGTTACCCAATGCCGCGAAGGAAAAGTGATCCAGGGAATGTACGAAACCAGCGCCCGTTTAAAAAAGATAGGCGTAGTTAGCGGACACGATATTACCTTTGAAGGCGCAGTAACTAAATTAATGTTCTTACTGGGACAAAAATTGATTCCAAAATTTATGCCGGATTTAGTCCTTGTGCTGGCATATTTATCAGATTCGATGCTGGCATTACTAAGTTTTCCGCTAGCTGGACCACAAAAAAATACTACATCCTTTTTTGGATAGCTAG
>JBGASH010000268.1:0-3570 GCA_044229775.1 Bacteroidia bacterium | reverse complement strand
AAATTTAAACACGACCCGCTTAACGACGCTCAGCGCGATTCGCTCAACTATTATTTAGGTTGGGCGTATTACAACAAACGAATTACTGACACTTCAGCGTTATGTTTCGGTAATGTTTCCAACAATTCGCCTTTTTATCTTAAATCAAAGTTTTATGAAGGATTTAGTTACACTCATGCAAAAAATTACGTCAAGGCGAACAATGTTTTAAACTCACTGAATACAGATAGTAGTGCAAGTATGACGCAATTAAAACTACTGGAACAAGGAGGACTTTCATTGCTCAATAAAAATTATCCAAGGTTCGATAGCATATCCTCAAAATTTGATTTTGGTTTTTTTACTGTTAGCGAAGAGCAACGCGACCTGAAAATGCAAGCTTTGAAAATGCGAAAGTATAAACGTAAATCGCCATTAGTAGCCGGATTATTATCAACAGCTGTTCCAGGACTTGGAAAATTTTATGCAGGCAGGAAAGGGCAGGGCTTAGCCACATTTTTTGTGGTAGGCGTTTTAGGAGCGGTTACCGCCGAAAATTATGTGAAAGGCGGGCTTAAAAGTCCGCAGTTCATTACATTCGCTTCATTGTTCACCATGTTTTATGTTGGAAATATTTGGGGAAGCGCCATAAGTGTGAAGTTTGCCAAAGAAAGTTTTTACCGTACTAAAGAAGATGAAATATTACTTACTATACATATTCCTTTGCGCAGGGTTTTTACTCAATAGCTTGTTTGGCTCGACTTACGGTCTTGTCACACCAGCCAATGTAGATCCCATTGTTATAAAAGCCGATAGCCTTTATAAGGCAGGTAATTATTATGAAGCATCCCTGTTGTTCGGTAAGGCCTCCTTTTTTAGTGAAGATCAAACCTTAAAAGCAAAATTTTTATTTAAAAAAAGCAATGCGTTAAAACAACTGATGGATTTTGAAGGCGCTGAGAAAGCTTTGGCACCGGTAGATTATTCAGCACTGAGCGATACTTTACATTTCACCATTCGGCACGAGGCTGCGTTTTGCGCTTATTTATACGGTAATTTTAAGCAAGCCGAGTCGCATTTGATCCAGTTGAATTATTTTATCCGCGATTCATCCATTACAATGAATTCGTATCCACTTTACAGCTTAGTGTTAAATGAATTGGAAAAATGGAATGACGCAAAGAACCTGCTTCAAACTTATCTGATTAAATCCCCACTGTTAAGCGATACCGCCCGTAACCGAATGGTGAGCCAGGTAAACGAATTATATAATGAGAAAAATATTCCGCGTTTAAAAAAAGTGAATAAGGCGGTGATTCTCTCCAGAGTGATCCCCGGGCTTGGACAAATTTATGCCGGATATTGGGGTGAAGGTATAGCCTCGTTCTTATTTAATGCAACGGCTTTAGGACTTACAGCTGTTGGTGTTTATTATCATTATTTTATTACCTCATTCGCGATTGGATTCACCGTTTTTGAAAAATTTTATGTTGGTAATACCAAACGCGCTGAGTTTTTAGCAAAAAAGACCAATTACAAGCGAAAGAAAAAATTCAACGAAGAAGCAAAAGATCTAATAATCCCGATCTTTAAATAGCAAACGTTTTGACATTAGTTGGTGAGTAGCAGGAAAAGATCACATGTTTTCCATCCACACAAAGAATTTGCTGTTGTTACGGTATTTTTCAAAAGCCTTATCATCAAAAACCACCCACCAGAAATCCACAAAGTGATCAATTGGCCCTGCTAATGGAACGCAGCAATAGAACCACCACATGGTCTCGCCATTTGTACCCATGTAAGTACGATGTAGTGCAATGAAGCCACAAAAAAAAGCACGAATCAAATAACCGCCCCGTGTTTGTATCTCGCCTTCCTGTGATCTGGTAAATGTGCATTTAAAAAGGTTATCGGATGGAAGGAAAGAGGTTTCTTCGCAATGATTTAAAACTTCTTCTAAAAGTGGTTCATTCAATTGATATTTGGATGGCTTAGCAGTTATGGCACCCACTATTAAAAGAAAGGAAACCAAAAGGAGAATTGAATTCTTTGACAACATCTTATTGATAATTAAAAACTAAATTAAGCAAATTGTTTAAAATAAAAAACCCCAATGATGAACATCGGGGTTTTAATTTTTTTAGCTACGATTTTTAGTCGGCCCAAACGAAGAATTTTGAATTATCGCGGTACTTGTCTAAAGCATCAGAGCTGAAAACAACCCACCAGAAGTCAACGCATCCGTCGAAACCACCAACCACCGGCACACAAAGGTAAAACCACCAAAGTGACTTACCGCCTGTTCCCATGTAAGAACGGTGTAAAGCAATAAAACTACAAAAGAAAGCTCTTAATAAATAACCACCTTTAGTTTGATCGCCTGCTTGCATTTTAGTAACCGGAAGCGCTAAGGCACTAAGCCCATTAGCCTCATAACTCATTTCTTGTGATTGACTAAAAACCTTATCGATCTTTTGTTCATCGATATGGTATTTACTGCCATTCGCTTTGGTTGCCAGGTTAAAACCCAGTACTAAAGCAAAAATAAAAACAACTTTTTTCATAGGTAGTGTTTGATTTATTTGTTAGACAATTTTAAAGATAAATTTTAAATAAACAAATTAATTTTATCAGGCTGTAATGGTTACTTCTTTTTAGGAGCCAATACCATTAACATCTTTTTACCCTCTAAAACAGGTAGTTGCTCGGCTTTTCCATAGTCTTCCAACTCGTTGGCAAAACGCAATAATAAGATCTCACCTTGTTCCTTAAAAACGATCTCACGACCACGAAAGAAAACAAAGGCCTTAACCTTGCAACCATCCTGTAAAAATTTAATAGCGTGATTTTTCTTAAAGTTAAAATCGTGTTCATCGGTATGCGGACCGAAACGAATATCTTTAACCACTACTTTGGCAGCTTTAGCTTTAATTTCCTTAGCTTTTTTCTTTTGCTCGTATAAGAATTTACCGTAGTCGACCACCTTACATACAGGAGGGTCGACATTTGGTGCGATCTCAACAAGATCGAGTTCTGCCGCGCGGGCAATTTCGAGAGCTTTTTGAATAGGGTAAACACCACTTTCAATGCCCTCACCAACTAAACGCACTTCTCTTGCAAGAATTTTTTCGTTTATACGATGCTGTTCTTCTTTTACTCCGGGCCTTTTAAATCCTGCTTTTAAGCCTCGTGGTGGGCGTGGGCCTGTGTTTGGAGTTGTGTTTGTGTTAGGCCCTGATGGCTTAACGAATGGTTTGTGAAAACCGCCTGGTTTGTTTCCGCCGGGTTTATTTCCGCCGGGTTTTTTAAATACGCTAATAGTTCCTCCGCTTTTTAGTTATACATTTATTCTGTTTCTAGTTTTGGTTCAATATTTATCGGGTTTTCGCTTCAATAAAATATTACCCTTTACTATCAACTTTTGTTTTAAAATCACTTTCAATAGTATCGTTCACTAATTGAATGAATTCAGTTATTGATAAAGTACCAAGATCCCCTTTTCCATGTTGTCTAACCGCCACTTTGCTTTCTGCTTCTTCTTTCTCTCCAACCACCAACATGTATGGGATCTTCTTTAATTCGTTATCCCTG
>JBGASH010000267.1:0-4066 GCA_044229775.1 Bacteroidia bacterium | reverse complement strand
CAGCGTTGGGTTCTACGTTACAAAACAAGGCAATTTTACGTCTGATATCCTGGTTAATGGCGTGTTCGGCACGGCACACCAACACATCGGGTTGTACCCCGTATTCTAATAATAATTTTACCGAGTGCTGTGTGGGTTTTGTTTTTAATTCGCCCGAAGTAGATAAATATGGTAAGAGGGTTAAGTGAATAACCATGCAATTATTTCCCATTTCCCACTTTAACTGCCGAACCGATTCAATATACGGCAACGATTCGATGTCGCCCACGGTACCACCAATTTCGGTGATCACAAATTGGTATTGCTTTGTTTTTCCTAATAATTTAATGCGGTTCTTTATTTCGTCGGTTATATGCGGAATTACCTGTACGGTCTTTCCCAAATAATCGCCCTTACGTTCTTTTTCAATAACCGATTGGTAAATACGACCGGTTGTTACGTTATTGGCCTGCGAAGTAGGTACATTTAAAAAACGTTCGTAGTGACCTAAATCAAGATCGGTTTCGGCGCCATCATCGGTAACATAACATTCGCCATGCTCATACGGATTTAAAGTTCCGGGATCAACGTTAATATAGGGATCGAATTTTTGAATGGTAACCGAATAACCGCGACTCTGAAGTAATTTGGCGAGCGATGCTGAGATGATTCCTTTTCCGAGAGAAGATGTTACCCCGCCGGTAACAAAAATGTATTTAGTGTTGGTGGACATACAGTTTTCGAAATTATTAAAAACTGTATGTAAAGGTAGTAAAAGGCCTGTAACCGTCAATTAAATTTTTATACCAATTACCAAAATATCGTCAACTTGTTCATAATTTCCCTTCCATGCCTTAAAACGGCTCATTACTTCTTGTTTTTGGGTAAGAATATCTTTATCTGCAACCGATTCGAGCAGGCTTTTAAAATTTTTGGTCATAAATTTCTTACCATTGGTCAACGTAGCTTTAGCGGAGTTGACCTGTTCAATTGAAGATGCCCGATCTTTAATGATACCCTCAGCCTCCGCTAAAGCTTCGGCTGATAAACCAAACTGATCGGCATAGCCATCCGAAAAAACATAAAGACAATCGTTGGTATTTAAAGGTATTTGCTGCTGCTTAAACTCGTAGGTATTGGGTGTAAAGCCCGCAATGGCCATTTTATCGGCTTTATACTCGGTGGTTTTACCCTCTCTTATAAGATATAAAGGACGGTTGGCGCCTGCAAAAACCACCGAAGTAAGATCTTTATTGAAGCGTAACAGTGCCAGGTCGAGACCGTCTTTTTGTTTCGACTCATCATTGTGTTGTTTCAACGCGTTCTTAATTTCGTTATTCAGAAAACTTAAAATGTGTGACGGTTCGGTAATGTGTTTTTCAAAAATGGCCTGATGCAATTTATCCATACTCACAATGCTCATCAATGCTCCCGGTACCCCGTGCCCCGTACAATCGGCGGCAATGCAATAAAAATGATCATCCATTTGGTGAAACCAGTAAAAATCGCCGCTCACCACATCTTTTGGTTGGTAAAAAATAAAACTGTTCTTTAAATTTTTGGTGATGTCGTTTGGATCGGGAAGTAAAGCGGTTTGAATGCCTTTGGCGTATTTGATGCTGTTCTCAATTTCGTGTTTTTTACTTAAGATAAGAAGGTTTTGTTCTTTCAAAAGATGATTCACCTCTGTTTTGTGCTTGTTTTGTTTATACAACAAATAAGCGATAATTAAAACCACTACAGCAACGCCAATGGCGGCCGCTAAAAAATAATTACTTTGTTTGCTTTTTAATTCCTGAATTTCGTTGGCCTGTTTTAAAGCTTTGATATCGGCCTCTTTTTTTTCGCCTTCGTATGTACTACGGTAATTAGCCAATTTAGAATTAAGCGCCTGCTCGCTAAGTTCCTGCTCGTTGTGTTGTACGATCATAAGGTAGTGATGGGCCTCCTTAAAATCTTTCTTCTTTAAATACGCGTTATGCAAAGAAATGATAGCAAAATTCCGGATCTGTTTTATATCCGACCTTTCACCAAAGGCCAGTGATACTTTAAAAACACGAAGGAATGGCTTTATCATTTCGCCATTAAACAGATTAACATCTTTTCCAACTTGACTTTATTGTAATAGATGTTTGACCAGTCTTTATGCGTAGCATTATCGAGCGCCTTTTGAAAATAGATCTTTGCCGAATCATAGATGTACCGGCGTACAAAGCACCAAGGTTGGTATAGGATTCTGTTATTACACTCGTATCTTTTTTACCAATATCAATGGCAGCCTTATAAAAGAAGAGCGCCGAATCTAAGAACAATTTGCTTTTAGTTGCTTTGTAAAGATTTGTATAATGACTTCCCAAAGCGTCTCTTACCAGTAAACATCACCTTTGTTGTCGCGGTTCTTTTCATAAATATGAAGGGCATCAAACAGGTAAAATGCTTTGTCGGCCTGGCCCTGCTGCAAGCATAAGATCCATCCAATATTATAGAGGGATTTGGCCATACCTTTTTCATCGTGGATAGAATCGTTAGCTTATAAGCGTCGAAATAATATTTTTCGGCTTTAATAAAATCGCCATGATACCAATAGGCATCGCCAATATTATTATAGGCGTTCACCTTACCCTGTATGTTATGCGTTTTATCAGAAAGATCGAGGGCCTGTTTAGAATAATCGTAGGCTATTTTAAAATAATTAGGCGCCAAAAACTCGGCATAATCATTGAGCAATGCTATTTTTTTGGTCTCGTTTTTTTCGGCCGCCAGCTTCGCCTCCATTTTTTGAAGCTCCTCTTTACTTTGCGAAAAAAGCGAAACAGAAATAAATAATAAGAATATGAATGGTAAACCGGTTTTCACTTTAAGATTAGCTAAAGTAGGAAGAAAATACGAGGTAGGAAATGGGAATTAGGATTTAGGGTGTAGGATGTAGGGTTTAGGGGGGTAGGAATTAGGATTTAGGGGTTAGGAATTAGGATTTAGGGTTTACACGTTAGAAAATTAACGTCTGTTTTTTTGAGCTTTCATTTCCCTCCCCCTTGATCCCCCTCCCCTTCGACTGCGCTCAGGGCAGGCTCGGGGGACATTCTTCTTCATTGAGAATTTACATTCAAAAATTGAATTGTCCCCCTCCCCGAGGGGGTGCCGCAGGGCCTTGCTTCGCCGTCCGCATGTCGCTGAAGCTTTAGCGGAGGCACAAGCTACGCGAAGGCAAGGGAGGCACGCAATCCTCAACCAATCAAAATCTCCAAATAAAAAAATGTACTCTCAACACGGCGGAATTGTCCCCCTCTATGAGGGGGTGCCGCAGGCGGGGGAGGCACGAAATTCTCAATCAAACAAAATCTCCAAATAAAAAAATGAACTCTCAATGCAGCGGATTGTCCCCCTCCCCGAGGGGGTGCCGCAGGCGGGGGAGGTAATAAACTCCCAAACAACCAAAAAAAGAAAAGAAGATAAAAATTGGGATTAATAAATGCATAATAAGCATTCAAGAACTACTACCAATAAAATTTTTGAAACCCCTACTTCAATTCGTGTTCTTTGCGTTCGTACTGGCATTCTTGTGGTAAAGCGCCGTACGCGTAATCGTTGCCATAAAATAATTCGTTATCGTAACCCGAATTGGCAATCGACTGCAACACTTCTTCTGTGGAAGTAAGTGTAGTATCAAGTTGTATCGTGAGTAATTTTGAATCAATATGCCAGTCGGCCAATTTAACGCCTTTTATAGCGGTTGAAGCCGAGTCGATGGTTCTTTTACACCTTTCATTATTACCATAAACATGTAAAGTGTATTCCTTAAATGGACCGCTTGGACCCGAACAGGCCGCTAAAAAACCAATAACAAGAAAAAGTATAACGTTTTTCATGATCTTTACAGAGCCGCAAAGTTATAATTTAATTTGGAAAAATGATCAATGGTTTTTGGCAAAGCGTATTTTAAGTTGTCTTTTGCCTTTTTATTGTCGTGAAACAGGATAATACTGCCGTTTTTAGCGTGTTTTTTAACCTTTTTAAAGCACTGTTTTTCCGAAATTGCCTCGTAATCATAGGAGATAACGTCCCAGAAAACAATTTTATAACCTTG
>JBGASH010000266.1:0-3583 GCA_044229775.1 Bacteroidia bacterium | reverse complement strand
CCTTTACGGTTTTTGCTTTTACCTTTTGGTTTGCCTTAGGATTAATAAATGAAGGAGTTGAAGGGGAAGTGAGCGAAGGAAAAAAATTAAGAACATCAGCAGTAATTTTATTCATCGTATTGATCATTCAGATCATTTTTGGAGCTTTTGTAGCGGGATTAAAAGCGGGATTATTTTATCCTACCTGGCCAAAGATGGGCAATGAGTGGTTCCCGGAAGATACTATTTTAGTGAACGACTCTTTAATTCAAAATTTATTGGAGGTGCCGGCGGGTGTACAGTTCATGCATCGCACGGTAGCGTTTTTAGTGGTGTTTGCGGTAGGATGGGTTTGGGTTAGATCAAATACAATTACGTTAAATAAACAACAGCAGCGGGGCATTACCTTTTTAGTTTACGGAGTTACCATTCAGTTCATGCTCGGTGTATTTACGTTATTATACCAGGCACCCATTATACTGGCTGCCTTGCACCAAACGGTTGCCTTCTTTTTATTTGCAACTGGAATTTATTTGTTGTTTCATTTGTTTAGAAATAATAAAGCCGCATGAAAATTACATTTTTAGGCACCGGCACCTCACAAGGCGTACCACTTATAGGTTGTACCTGTAAGGTTTGTACATCGGCCGATCCTAAAGATAACCGACTACGTTCGTCGGTGATGATAGAAGATCAGAATACCAACATTGTTATTGATACGGGTCCTGATTTCAGACAACAAATGCTCCGTGAAAAAGTAAAAAAACTCGACGCGGTTGTTTTTACACACGAACACAAAGATCATATAGCCGGTTTGGATGAGGTGCGCGCTTTTAATTTTATTAACCAGATCGTTATGCCGGTTTATGCTTCCGAGAGGGTACAACAGGCTATTAAGCGCGAGTTTGCTTACATTTTTTCGGGCGAGAATTATCCTGGTATTCCTAAAATAGATCTCAAACCAATTTTAGACGATGATCTGGTTATTGGCGATATTATTGTAAAGCCCATAAATGTTTTACATTATAAATTACCGGTGAAAGCCTTTCGTATAAAAAACTTCACCTACGTAACCGACGCTAATTTTATAAGCGAAGAAGAAAAGAAAAAAATAAAAGGATGCGATGTTTTAGTGCTCAACGCTTTGCGTCGTAACGAACACATTTCGCATTTTACTTTTCAGCAGGCCATTGATATGGTGAACGAATTAAAACCAAAAAAAGCCTATTTCACTCATATTTCTCATCAATTGGGATTACACGAAGAGGTAAATTTTGAATTGCCCGATAATATTAAGTTGGCTTACGACGGGTTGGTGCTAAACATTTAAGCTTTTCGTATGATAGAACGCAGATCATTATGATTTTTAAGATTTGTTATGATTTTGCCTCTGATCTTAAGTTATCATAACAATCATAAAAGTTCAGCGTTCCATTAAAATTCTTTAGGATTTAGAAATTTCAACAAAATCGGGTAACTCGTTTAGGATAATTGATTTTTCCCCTTCAATTTTAATAGCAAAATCCACTAAACCGTTACTTACCAATAAATATTTTACTCCTAAAATTAAATTGTAGCGCAAAGTTTGTTCAAGTGTGGATTCGGTAATTTTTACATCCGGCGATTTGCATTCTACCAGCAAAATTGGCTTTAATTGCGAATTGTAAACCACCACATCGTAACGTTTTTTGGTATTGTTTAATTCAATTTCTTTTTCAACTGATATTAACGATAAAGGATAATGTTTAACCGTAATTAAAAAATTGATTAAGTGTTGCCGAACCCATTCTTCGGGTGTTAAAACGAACCATTTTTTTCGCACTTTGTCAAAAACAAGGGTTTTTCCGCTCTCATTTTTTATGCGTATATTAAAGGTTGGATATTTTAAAGCGCCTTCGGCCAATTATTAAATTTTTATAAATATATTTACATTATTAAAGCTTTTAAAAATAAGTAATAAAAAGAAATTAATTTAGAAACGTAATTAACTCCCCTCTCAAAAAGGAGAGGGGCAGGGGGTGAGGTTATATGAAAACCAAAGAAGAAATAGTGAACAATTGGTTACCGCGTTACACCGGTGTGCCATTGGATGAGTTTGGACAATACATTCTTTTGGTTAATTTTAGTAACTACGTTGAACAATTTGCAAAGATCCATAAAGTAAAAGTTAACGGACTCGATAAGCCCATGTCGAGCGCCACCGCCAATGGAATAACAATTATTAATTTCGGCATGGGAAGCGCGAGTGCTGCTACCGTTATGGATCTGCTAACTGCCGTTAAACCAAAAGCGGTTTTGTTTTTAGGAAAATGCGGCGGTTTAAAAAAGAAAAACAAATTGGGAGATCTTATTTTACCAATAGCCGCTATAAGAGGAGAAGGAACCAGCGATGATTACTTTCCGAAGGAAGTACCCGCATTGCCGGCTTTTAATTTGCAAAAGGCCATTTCGTATACCATTCGCGTAAATAACATGGATTACTGGACCGGAACGGTTTACACTACTAACCGCAGGGTGTGGGAGCATGACGAAAATTTTAAAGAATATTTACGTGTATTACGTGTAATGGCCATTGATATGGAAACAGCCACCATTTTTACAGTGGGATTTCATGATGGTATTCCAACAGGAGCTTTGCTTTTGGTAACCGATCAACCAATGATCACAGAAGGTGTTAAAACGGAGGCCAGCGATAAAAAAGTGACGGATGAATATGTCAACGAACATTTACGAATAGGTATTGAGTCATTAAAAGAATTGCAGAACAAAGGAATTTCAGTAAAACATTTACGTTTCGATTAAATGCCGGCAAAAAAAAATAGTTCTCCCGATCTTTTTATTAAAGGAATTTTGTCAGGCGATATTTCTATCCTTAGCCGGGCCATTACGTTAGTAGAATCAACTAAAGAAGAGCACCAAAAACTGGCCGATAAAATTATTGATGGTGTTATTCACAAAAGCGGTAAATCATTCCGGTTAGGAATTACCGGAGTGCCCGGTGTTGGCAAAAGTACATTCATTGAAAGTTTTGGTTTGCATTTGGTAAATGGCGGACATAAACTGGCCGTTTTAGCTATCGATCCAAGCAGTCAGAAGAGTAAAGGAAGTATTTTGGGCGATAAAACGCGAATGGAAAATTTATCGGTTCATCCGAAGGTGTATATACGTCCGTCGCCAAGTTCAGGAAGTTTAGGAGGTGTTGCACGAAAAACGTATGAAACTATTTTGTTGTGTGAAGCTGCCGGCTTCGATTTTATCATTGTTGAAACGGTTGGGGTAGGACAAAGCGAAATTACGGTAAGTCAGATGACTGATTTTTTTCTGTTACTAATGTTGGCCGGTGCCGGTGATGAATTACAAGGTATAAAACGTGGCATTATGGAAATGGCCGATTCCATTATCATTACCAAAGCCGATGGGAATAATATTCAGAAAGCAAAGAACGCGCGAACCGAATTTGCACACGCCTTACACATGTTTCCTCCCGCCGAAAGCGGATGGACCCCTAAAGTCACCACAAGTTCTGCCATCAATAACGAAGGGGTAAAAGAAGTAATTGATATTCTAGAAGAGTACAAGCGTATGGTAAATGCTAATGGGTATT
>JBGASH010000265.1:0-3608 GCA_044229775.1 Bacteroidia bacterium | reverse complement strand
TATTCTTAAAATGCCGCACCAGATTAAAGAGTGTATCCTCTTTAAAGATCACGTTAGCGTCGGTTAAAATAAAAATGTCGGCTGTTGCACTTTGCGCCAATTGATTAATGATGCCTGATTTTCCGGTGCGTCCTGCAAAATTAACCAGTTTAAGTTGCGCAAAGGTTTCTCCTAATTCATTCACAATGGCGTTGGTTGCATCGGTTGAAGCATCGGATCCTACATAGAAGGTGATCTTGCTTAAAGGATAATTGGTTTTTAAAACCGAATTGATCTTTTCGCGGATTACTTTTTCTTCATTATAAGCAGCCATTAATACCGCAATAGTAGGAAGATCTTCCTGTAAAGTAAATAACTCCGACTCTTTTTTCTTATTGCCAGTGGATAGTACCAACCAAAGCGGATAAATGATATAGGAATGCAATATCATATACACGCTTAAAATAAATATGATCAATAAAACACTAAACATTTAAAACCGTTTTGTAAAAATTCACTAATTCCGATACTACAACAGCATTATCAAATTCTTTTTCAGCAAAAAGCTGTGCTTCTTTTTCGATCTTATGCCGTTTATTTTCATCCTGCAAAAGTTCGATCACCGCGTCGGTAAATTTTGCAGGATCATCTTCAATGATGATGTTCTTACCATTGCTAATATTTATTCCTTCTGCTCCCACCGAAGTTGAAACAATGGCTTTGCCATATGCCATTCCCTCAATGATCTTAATACGCAAACCACTTCCGGATAATAATGGCACCAGCATAATTTCGTGCTGGTTGTAAAATTTTTTTGAACTCTCTACTTTTTCGATCACCTGTACATTGGGTAAATTCAGTTTCAAAAACCGCTCGGGCATGTGCCGGCCGGCAATGATAAATTTTGTTCCCTGAACCAAGCTCACTTTTGCCCAACAATGTTGCAGAAACCAATCTACCGCTTCTACATTGGGCATCCAATCCATAGAAGCAAAACAAAAAATGGTCCGCGGTTTTACCGCTTCAGTTTCCTTTTGTTTGTATTTACTTACATCAACGCCGGTAATACAAGTGTAAATGGGCAACTTAAAATCTAACTTTCTAAAAAGTCCCTTATCATGATCCGTAATGCTTACGATCGCATCGATCTGTTTTAAAACCGCTAATTCAAATTGTTTAAGGCGTTTGTTTTGAAGCGATAAATAACTTTTCTTTATTACCGATCTTTCGTTGGCAATGTGTCGTTCCCAGATCAAATGCTCAACATTATGAGCTCGCAAAACGATCTTAGCTTTCGAATATTTTTTTATTACCGGAATATAAACTCCCATAAAAAGTCCTTCTATCTGCACCACGTCAAAGTTCTGGTTCTTTAATTTTCCGATCAAGGCGTTCTCAAATTCTTTAAAATAAAAGCGACTTACAAAATACGATTGCGAAGAAAATAAATTGGCAATGAGTCCAAATAAACTAACATTAGCATCTCGGTACACCGACTGATAGTTCGAATTTATTTTATACTCCTTCTCTACTTCGGCATCGGGCTTAAAGTGTTTTTTGGTATTGATGGTCAACACATGCAGATCGACGTTATTGGCAATAAAACCCACCCCCATATTGTAAATAGCAATGGAACTTCCATCGTTAGGCGGATAAGGCGCTTTATTACAGAGTTGAAGTATACGCATCAGTTACTGTTGGATGATTGAGTGTTTGAATTATTTTTACCGAATGAGAACAATTTCTTTATTGGTTGTATATACGCATCAAGATCGAACAGCACCGAATCGGTGGCGGCTTTATAAGTTAAAAAAATACCAAGAGGCAAAAACAATACTAATGGCATCCACATTCCGGTGATAGGATTCAATATTTCTTCGTGGGCCAAACTGGCAAAGGCTTCGGTCAAAATAAAATACGCTAAAAAGAAAAACACTGCCACCACAACCGGCAAACCTAATCCGCCTTTTCGTATGATAGCTCCTAATGGCGCTCCCACAAAAAACAATACAATACAGGCAAAACACACATTTATTTTTTGGTGCCAACCTATCTTGTATTCGTTCTTCTGTGTTTTTTCGCTGGTAACATTGCCAATAGTGGAATCAATGAACGATTCAGAACTGCGGGCGTTGTTTAAGGTAGCATCCAGTGCCGCGTAAAAACTTGAGTCTTTTAATCCTTCATAAAACGTTTTCACCTTTAGGTAATTCTCTTTCTTAAATTTATTTAGCGAATTGTAAGTTCGGTAAAAAAAATACGACTTTGCCTGTTGGTTAAGCGATTCTATTCTTTTGCCAATGGTTTTTTCGCAGCTGTCAATTTCGCGGTTTATTTGCCAGATATTCATTACCTCCGAATAATGCTTAAATAATTCGGTGTTAGTTCGCTTCAATTTAAAATCGGTAAGCTCCACATTCACGATCATTTCCTTAAAATTGAGCTGCATCATCGGTTTCCGTTTCTTGTTATTATAATCCGACTGCATTTCTTCGTACCGGTTTCCGTTATACAATTGAATGATCAGATAATTGGTATCGGCCGACGTGGTCATGCATCCGCTATCGGCATACAATTGCACCGTATTGCCAAGGTGTTTGGTGTGATCATAAATTTTAATATCCCTAAGTGTTTTATGATCTTTCATTTTCTCTCCCACCCGCATACTATAATCTTTTATCTTATTATCAAAGATCCCTTCTTTGATATTGAGTGCCGGTTTGGCCTGACGTATATCCCACAATAATGCTTCCGATTCGAGTGTAACTTTGGGAAGAATGTAATTATTGAAAATGAAGGTTAATGCCGCCAAAATAAGAACACTCACAAATAGCGGCTTTATGATCCTAAAAAGGGAAAGTCCCGACGATTTCATGGCGGCGAGCTCATAATTTTCGGCCAAACTTCCAAAGGTCATTATGGATGATAACAATACAGCCAAAGGAATACACTTAGGAATAAGGGCGATCCAGGCATAAGAAAACAGTTTGGTAAGCGTCCAAAATCCCAGTCCTTTTCCTATAAAATCGTCGAGATAAGTGATAACCACCTCCACCAAAAAGAATAAAAATACACTCACAAAAAGGGTAATTACAAACGGGGGAATGAAGGATTTGACCAGTAAACTATGTAATTTTTTTAAAGCCACAATTATCCTCTAAAGATACATTTAATTAAAAAAATATTTATCTTCACAGAGGGCAAAATTGTTATTTTTGTTTAAATATGGCCGTTAATTAAAATAAACACAAAAGATACTGCTTTATTGCGAAAATTGGCATAAATTTTGTTTTATCTGGTCTCGTTTAAAAGAAATTAACGCATTATATTTGTTTAGAAGATATGATCAATAATAAGAAAATAGTGGTAGTACTGCCGGCGTATAATGCCGCTTTAACCCTTAAGAAAACCTACGAAGAAATTCCGTTCGATATAGTGGATGAAGTGGTTTTAGTGGACGATGCGAGCAAGGATAATACTGTAGAAGTAGCCAATTCTATAGGCATTAAGCATGTTATCAGTCACGAAAAGAACAAAGGATACGGTGGTAATCAAAAGACCTGCTACGATACCGCTTTAAAATTAGGCGCTGATATTGTGGTAATGCTTCACCCCGATTATCAATACAC
>JBGASH010000264.1:0-3628 GCA_044229775.1 Bacteroidia bacterium | reverse complement strand
AATTTGGTGCGGCATTTTAAGAATAAGAATATCGCCCAGGTTTGTTCTAACATCATAAAAGTATCCGATACCGATAAGGGCATCGCTTTACAGGAGAAATCGTATATCGCTTTTGAAAATAAGATCAAATATTGCGAAAGTGTAAGATGGAATGTTGTTATGGGCGCCGAAGGGGGCTGTTACGCGATAAGGAAAGAAAATTTCTCGCCAATACCACCTAAATTTTACATGGATGATTTTTATGTAACGATGAATGTGATTGAACAGGGTAAACAAATTGTTTTTGATAATGACGCAGTTTGTCGAGAAGACGTTTCAACTCAGGCAGTCGAGGAATTCAAACGGAAGGTACGGATCTCAATAGGTAATTTTCAAAACCTGTTTCGGTATAAAAACCTATTGTTTAAGGGTGGTGGAATTGGATTTGCCTTTTGGTCGCATAAAGTGTTCAGGTGGTTAACGCCATTTTTGTTGGTGGCCTGTTTTTCGGCTTCGCTATTTTTGATCCCGTATTCTAACGTGTTTCTTTGGTTATTTGTTTTGCAACTAACCGGTTTTGCAGCGCCTATTCTGGATTATTTATTGGGCATCAATTTCAAGCCACTAAAATACATCAGCCATTTTTATTTAATGAATTTAGCCCTGCTCAAAGGTTTCTTTATTTTTATTAAAGGTGTAGATAGCAATGTGTGGCAGCCAACAAAACGCGAAGTGCAATGAAAAAAACGATAGGAATATTTTTTCTTTCACTTTTATTTCAAGGAGTGAGTTGGGCTCAGATAAAAACACCTGGTATTAAATCCACGACCACTCAGACGGTAACACCTGATAAAAAACCAAAACTCATCGAGTTTAAAGCAAAGGTCCTAAAATTTGATCCGGGCATAAAAGCGAAGCGACTGGTAGGAAATGTGGTGTGTACACACGAAGGAGCAGTTATGAATAGTGATAGCGCTTATTTGTATGATAATAATACGTTAGAGGCCTTCGGACATATTTTGATAACAAAAGGTGATAGCATTTTTGTTTCAGGGGATAAATTGAATTATGATGGCTCTACTAAGATGGCAACCTTGCAAGGAAACGTAAAGTGTATTGAGAAAGACATGACGCTTACCACGCAGATACTCACCTTTGATGTAAAAAACTCTATTGCCAATTATTTTGATGGTGGAACCATAGTGAATAAGGATAATACCTTAATAAGTAAGAACGGTCATTACTATTCAGCCACAAAGGAAGTAGCGTTTAAATACGATGTGGAATTGACCAACCCAAATTATAAAATGAAAGGCGATACCTTGTTGTATAATACCAGCAATAAAACCGCTTACTTTTTGGGTCCGAGTATTATTTTGAGTAAAGAAGATTATATTTATTGTGAGAATGGTTGGTACGATACCGGATAGTTTAATGTATGATAGAAAAAAAGGTATTGGTAAGGCGATGAAAAACATACGACTGATCGACACCACTAACAAATCTATTATCTATGGCGATTACGCCGAGTATTATGAAAAAGGTTCAAGGGCATTGATCACGCAAAAGGCCTTATACTGCCGTATCATTGAAAAGGATTCTTTGTTCTTAAGCGCCGATACTTTGTATCACACTGATGTCGATTCGGTAAATAACATGCTTAAGGCTTATCATCACGTGGCGTTTTATAAAAAAGATCTACAGGGTCGCTGCGATTCGTTAGGTTACACTACCAAAGACTCTAGTATGCAAATGTATTATTCGCCTATTTTATGGACAGAGCGCGGACAAGCTACCGCAAAACATGTGGATGTAACGGTTGGGAAAAGAGGTATTTTTGGTTTTAATTTAACGGGTAACGCTTTTGTGATCCAAGAGGCAGACTCGTTGCAAAAATATAACCAAATAGCCGGAAAATTGATTCAGGGTTTTTTTAAGAATGATACCATTTCCAAAATTAATGTAAAAGGAAACGCGCAGATATTATACTATGCTAAAAGTAAAAAAAGTATTATTGGCCTTAATAAGAGTATTTGCGGAGATATAGCGGTTTGGTTTAAAAAAGGTGATCTGGATAAAGTATCCTTTAAAAACAAACCCGAAAGCAGCATTACGCCCATTAAAGAAGTGAATGTGGAGGAAGCCAAACTTAAAGGGTTTTTATGGCAGGATAAAAAGCGGCCGCGTTCAGTCCAAGATCTATTTGTAAGAGTAGAGGAACCGGTTAAAAAATCCATTCAAATGGAAACCGAGATTAAGATTGAAAAAAAGGAGATGGTTGAAAAAGAAAAAAAGAAATGATCAGGGAGAATTTTAGAACTGTCCCGACTCCACCAATTTTACTGCCCGTTCTATCATTATATCTTCGGTATTGGCTTCGTATTCGTCTTTCATGTTATTACCAAAGATCCTGGCAACTGCCTGCCACATGCATGCCTGAAATCCGCCGCGCATTTCTTTTACAATTTCGTAAGTGGTTTTTCCGGTTTCGCGGTCAATGAGTTTCATTAATACGCGGCCTTGATTTAAAGACAATTCTTTGAGCTCATCTTCAAATTCGTGTTTAAGATCTCTTTCGCAAACCCTTAAATAAGCTTTTCGCATATTTTCGCTTGGCATTTTTTCTAAGATCACATCGTATTCTTTTAATTTAGCCGCTGCAATAATAGCATATGGATAAACTTTTTTAACGTTGAATTTTATGCGGGTCCATTGCTCGTATTGGCGTCTGTTCTTAAAAACATATTCGGTATAAACATCAACAGTGTTGAGGTCCACTACCGGTACTGTATCGCCATTAAGCACTTCGGCACGTACAACAATACCGGGTTGATGCGCAGGTAAGGTGAGGTCGGTTTGCGAAAAAATAGTTAAAGAGCCCAGGCACAAGCAAAGCATTAGAGCTTTGGTGAAGAGAGATCGGCTATAAAATAGTGTTCTCATTGTACCTATTTATTGTAGTATACGTAAAAAGTAACCCTAAAGTTACTGTTGAAAACCTGTTAATACAAGGGGTTTTTAAGGGATTTTAAGAGTTTTAACACTTAAAGAACCTTGAATTAGCTCAATCTATTCTCTTTCCACTTGCTTTTTTTTGCAGTAGCGTTGGCATCTTTACCATTAACGGTTTTTTGACTTTCAAAAATATAGGAAGCTACCACAGCCAGGGCTTCGTCATTCTCATCAGTGGTGCTATTCAGCATTTCTGGTGTAAAGTATTTCCCAATAAACCCTGTATCAAACTTGCCCGAAACAAAGGCTTCGTGTTTCAATACGAAAGTGCAAAAATCAAGTGTTGTTTCAACCCCAATTATCTTATAATCGTTTATGGCCCTGAGCATTTTTTGAATGGCGTCGTTACGGTCTTTACCATGCACCACCAATTTGGCGATCATGGGGTCGTAATAAATTGGTATATCCATTCCTTCTTCAAAACCATCATCCACCCTTATACCCGGGCCGCTTGGTGTTTTGTAAACAATTAATTTTCCAATATCGGGTAAAAAATTATTGGCCGGATCTTCGGCGCAAACACGTATTTCAATGGAGTGGCCGTTAATTTTAAGATCTTCCTGCGTAAAACTTAATTTTTCGTTTCGCGCCACTTTTATCTGTTCTTTAACCAGATCTAAACCTGTAATATTTTCGG
>JBGASH010000263.1:0-3634 GCA_044229775.1 Bacteroidia bacterium | reverse complement strand
TCAATGAAAGGATTATTACCAACAATTAATTCTGCCAATTCATTTTCCAAATGTGTTGGCGCCCCAAAAGAAGTGCCTTTATGCATGGTTTTATCAACCGCGTTCAAAACCTTATCGTTGGCATGACCTAAAATAAGTGGTCCCCAACTGCAACAATAATCAATGTATTCGTTGCCATCGGCATCCCAAATGTGCGAACCTTTACCTTTATCAATGAACAACGGTGTTCCTCCAACGCTTCTAAAGGCCCTTACAGGCGAATTTACCCCTCCGGGAAAATAATTCTTAGCTTTTTCAAATAGCTGTTCTGAGGCCTTGTTCTTCATCTCAAATAATTTACCACAAAGATATATATTTGACTAAGTTTAAGGGTAAATTATTAAATTATTTTATCTTTGAGGCTCCATCAGGTTTCACGCAGAGGCGCAAAGACGCAGTGAAATATTTAAATCCTTCGAGCCCTGCGTCCCTGCTAGAAATAAAGTTATGACTTTCAAAAACGACATACAATTTGCCAAAGAGAGTGATAAGAACGATAAATTATGTTCTTTCCGTTCTAAATTTTATTTTCCGCAGCATGGCGGGAAGGACGTGGTGTATTTCACCGGAAATTCACTGGGGCTCCAGCCAAAAACCACTTCATCTTATATACAACAAGAACTGGATGATTGGGCAAAATATGGTGTGGAAGGACATTTTTTAGCGAAGCACGCCTGGTTACCTTATCACGAATTTCTAACCGAACAAATGGCAAAAATTGTTGGCGCCAAACCGGAAGAAACGGTAATGATGAACCAACTCACCGTTAATTTACATTTGCTGATGGTGTCATTTTATCGCCCCACCAAACAACGTTACAAGATCTTGTGCGAGGCCAAAGCTTTTCCAAGCGATCAATACGCGCTTCAATCACAAATAAAATTTCACGGCTTAAAAGTGGAAGACACTCTAATTGAAATTGAACCGCGCGAAGGCGAATACCATATTCGTCATGAAGACATTTACAGCATTGAAAAAAATAAAGATTCGCTGGCCTTAATAATGATAGGTGGGGTAAATTATTTTAGCGGACAAGTATTCGACATGAAGGCCATTACGGAGGCGGGACATAAAGCCGGAGCAATAGTTGGATTTGATCTGGCGCATGGTGCAGGAAATTTAAAATTGCAATTGCATAATTGGGGCGTTGATTTTGCTTGTTGGTGTAGTTATAAATATTTGAATAGTGGTCCGGGTTCGGTGGCTGGTGCATTTGTGCATGAAAAACATTTAAAAAATACCGACCTGCCAATGTTTGCCGGTTGGTGGGGCCACGATAAAAAAACACGGTTTTTAATGGATAAAAAATTTATCCCTATGGAAACCGCTGAGCGCTGGCAACTGAGTAACGCCCCGGTATTTTCAATGGCTGCGTGTAGGGCAAGTTTAGAAATTTTTGATGAAGCCGGAATGGACGCGTTAATTGAAAAAAGTAAAGTGCTTATATCTTATCTTGAGTTTATCATTGAAGAACTCAATAAAGAAAAAAAGAACGTTTTACAAATAATCACCCCAAAAGAAAATCGCGGTTGCCAGATCTCCATTGTAGCGAAAGGATATGGAAAACCTTTGTATACCAAATTAATTGAAAGCGGTGTGATACCCGATTGGCGTGAACGCAATGTTATCAGATGTGCGCCGGTTCCGCTTTATAATTCGTTTGAAGACGTGTTCAGGTTTGGTGAGATATTAAAATCCTTGTTATAAGCCACGAATTACACGGATTTTCACTAATCAATTCGTGTAATTAGTGAAATTAGTGGCTTTAATTTTAATCATGTTTAAAAAGTTCTCCTTCATAATTTGGCTAATTATCATTTCTATCTTTTGCTGGTTGATGATAGATCTTACATTACCCTATCTTGGTTTTGATTATAATGTGGATTTTTTACTGACCAAACAAAAAATAATTCACATCAAACATTGGCGATACTCTTTTAACATCCATATCCTCTTCAGTATTTTTTCTTTGATCGCCGGATTAACACAATTCTCTGATTACCTTCTCAAAAAACATAAAAGTATTCATCGCGGCATGGGTTATATTTATGTAGTGGATGTTTTGTTGTTAGCAGGGCCATCTGGACTCATCATGGGATTTTATGCCAACGGTCCTATTGCTGCTAAAACCAGTTTTGTGGTTTTGGCCATGCTGTGGATAGTTTACACCGCACTGGCATTTAAGAAAGCGCTAGACAAAATTTTTGTTGAACATAAAAAATGGATGATACGGTCGTATGCACTCACCCTTTCGGCCATTACCTTACGATTATTGGCGATGTATCTGCCCAACTTCTTTCACATGGAAGCCTTTCCAGAATACACTTTAATTGCCTGGTTAAGCTGGACGGTGAATTTAATTGTTGCAGAAATAATTATTTTCTTTTCGAGAAATAAAACTTAACCTCCGGCTTTCGTCACGGTTCCGGTGGCACCGGCCACACCTTCGCGAACAAGCGTTCCGTTCTTATCGATAACTATTGTGGATTTGCCGTCTTCTACAAAACCGGTCACTTTATTTCCGGCATAACCTTTATCCAACGGATCAAATTCCCAAGTGGTTTTATAATTGGTTATATTAATACTTAGATCTTTATTTATGATGAATCCCATACTTTCGGTTGGCGAACACATGCAGCCTATCATTTCGTTCTCTATCATTTTCCCAATAGTATCATAAGTTACAACATAGGTCTTCACCGGATTTAACGTATCGGCAATGGCCATGAACGATTTATATATGAAGGCGTATCCCGCCTCTACTTTTATTTTTCCTACATACATGTATTCGTTGGTGACATCGCGCGAAAAACGCCCATCATTCATTCCCGGAATAAGTGTAGCGAAATTATAATCTATATAGCGGTCGTAATTAAACAGGCTCACCGAATCCTTATTCATTTCGTAAGGCAATGCCAGATCGGGATAATATTTTACAAATGACTTAAAAATTAATTTATTCAGTTTTTCATCGCTGCCAAAATTTCCGGCAACAAACGATTGAAAATTTAAGCTGTTATCCATAAAGGCAAATAACTTTTCGTTTACAATACGATCTTTAAACACAAACCCATCCATCATGGCTGCCGATAAACTTTCAATACAGCCGGCGGTGTCTTTTTTAACGGCAGCAATTAACGCGTCATTAAAATCTATTTCATAATACTCGGTCTTCCAAAGTTCATTCAAATCCGATAAAAGTTTATTTATTTTTATAGCGCTTGTGGTGTCCGACGTTTCTATGCTCGCTTTAAATAAATACAAATAATTTTTCTCGTCCGGGTAATAGCAAATAGATTGCTTAAAGAATTCAATACTTTCCAGCGGTTTATTTTTGTTGGCTAAAAGATCAAGTCCCTGCAAAAACGACTTACGACTTTCGCTTTTTTGAAGGTTATTCGCTTTATCCATGGCCAATTTTATAGAATCAGCATTAAAAATGCTTTCAACAGTCATAACCGTTGGAACGGTCACCGGTTTTTCATTCTTAACGTGCGTTTCTTTTTCACCAGTACAGTTGTAAATAATTAGACCGGCAACAGCGGCAACAATTGGGATATAAATGGCTTTCATAGTATTGATTTTTAACAGATAA
>JBGASH010000262.1:0-3635 GCA_044229775.1 Bacteroidia bacterium | reverse complement strand
GTAAGCCGTTTCAGCCACATATCACCCAAATAAAACCCGGAGTTCCGGCACCGAACTTCGAAGGTATTGACCAGCACGGAAGGCATGTTAGCAAGCGCGACTTTGCAGGTAAAACAATTATACTTTACTTCTATCCTAAGGATGATACCGAAGGTTGTACTAAAGAATCGTGCAGTTTGCGTGATGAGTTCAAGTATTTAAGCGATAACAATTATGCCGTAGTTGGCGTTAGCGCCGATGATGAATACTCGCATAAAAAATTTGCCGATAAGTACAGTTTACCTTTTACACTTATTGCCGATGTGGATAAAAGAATAATACACGCTTACGACGTGTGGGGAAAAAAACAACTGGCCGGTAATATTTACGACGGCATTGTGAGAACCACCTTTGTTATTTCGCCTTTTGGCATGATAAAAGAAGTGATCACAAAAGTTGACACCGAAAACCACGCTCAGCAAATACTGGAGTTGAATAAAACTGAAGTATAGATTCAATAAAAATTAAAGAAGAAGCCGCCTTGGAAAAATGGCGGCTTTTTTGTTGGTAGGTTATAGAAACAAAAAAGTCTTAGAACTCTCTAAGACTTTTTGCTGTCCGGACGGGATTAACTCTCTACGCTCGTTGGGCCCTTTAGCCCCAGAATCACAATGCAAATGCGTATGCTATGCATCCTTTTTTTATTTTTCCTCCACGCCTTTAAAAGCAAAGCCCTTAAGCGTTCCGGAAAAATAAAAAAGCGACCCGAAATGGGTCGCTTTTGCAGTTATCTGCGGTCCGGACGGGACTCGAACCCGCGACCTCCGCCGTGACAGGGCGGCATTCTAACCAGCTGAACTACCGGACCAACACCAAAATGAATTTGGGATTGCAAATGTAACTATTTTCAACTAATCATAAAAATTAATTTAAATAGGCATTTAGGCCTTACATTTGAAAAATAACGTGAAAAAAACAATAGCGATAGTGGGAGGCGGACCCTCTGCCTTGCTCTTAGCGGCTCATTTGGACCAAAACCAATTTGACGTTGCTATTTATGAAAAGAACGCCGCTTTGGGTCGCAAATTTTTAGTGGCCGGGCAAGGCGGTTTTAATTTAACGCATAGCGAAGCGCCCGAATTAATGGTATCGCGTTATACACCTTCGAGTTTCATCAATAAAGCCCTGAAACAGTTCTCCAATCACGATCTTATAAAATGGTTGGCGGAATTAGGAATCGAAACCTATGTCGGCACCAGCAAAAGGGTATTTCCTGTTAAAGGGACAAAACCGGTGGACGTTTTAAATGCTATTTTAATTCGTTTAAGATCCAAAGGTGTTAAGATCCATACACATTATGATTGGAAAGGTTTTGGAGAGAATAACCGTTTATTATTTACTACACCAAAAGGCCAGCAAAGTGTAGTGGCTGATACCATTATTTTTGCTTTAGGCGGCGGCAGTTGGAAAGTGACCGGCTCAGACGGATCGTGGCTAAATTATTTTGAGAAAAAGAATATTGTCTGCGAACCGTTTCGTTCTTCGAATTGCGCCTTTAAAATAGAATGGCGGTCAGATTTGCAAAAACTGGCAGGAACCGCTTTAAAGAACTGTACGTTCACTTGCGGAAATACAAAAATAAAAGGCGAAGCGGTGCTCACCAAATTTGGAATTGAGGGAAGCGGTGTTTATCCTTTAAGCGGTGAAATAAGAAAGCAATTGGACCGTGATAAAGAAGCAATTTTATTTATTGACCTGAAACCGCCTTTAAGTATTGCGGAAATAAAACAACGGCTCGAAGAAAATAAAGGTAAAGCGCTTACCAAATTCCTGCACTTACAACTCAAACTTAATAAGAACGCTGTTCAATTACTTAAATTACATTTATTGAAGGAAGAATTTATGGATACCGTGAAGTTAAGTACGGCCATAAAACAATTTCCTTTAAAGATCAATGGCCTGGCTCCTCTTGATGAAGCCATATCAACGGTTGGCGGTATTTTGCTCGATGAAATTTCTGCTAACTATGAATTAAAAAAATTACCGGATCATTTTGTGATCGGTGAAATGCTTAACTGGGATGCTCCCACCGGTGGTTATTTATTGCAAGGCTGTTTTAGTATGGCATACGATCTGGCAAAGTATTTGAATACAAAAGCAATTTAAAAAATGTTAACGGTGGTTTATCACCCCCTTTACGCTTCTTTATACGTCCTTTTTTCGTTACATTTGAGATATGAAAAATAATCTTCTCTTATTATTTATACTGGCAGGTCTTAACTTTTATTCGCAATCAAAAGTTTTTAAGACCGATATTAAAGCTTATACTCAGGTGGAAGTACTTAACAAAAAAACGCTGAAATACGATCAGCCCGTTCAAAGAAATAACGAGGTTACTATTGATTATACCAATAATAAAATTGAAGCGGTTGATACCACCAACGGTTTAATGAATACCTACATCATTAAGAATTATAAAAAAACCGCGACGGGTAATTTATTTAATTGTAACGACATGACCTCAAAAATGGATTGCACCGTTGAAACAAGTGTAGTTGGTAAACGGCAAATATTTGAAGTGTGTTTTAAGAATGGTTTCAAATTACGGTTCTCAACACCTTAACGCCGCCTATGAAACTTAAATTTATTGGCGCCACCGAAAGCGTAACAGGAAGCAAACATCTTGTGCTTACCGAAAAAGGCAAACAAATTTTGCTGGATTGCGGACTTTACCAGGGCTTAGGAAAAATTACCGAAGAGCTGAACCGGAAAATTGATGTTGCCCCCGAAAATATTGAAGCGGTAATACTTTCACACGCCCACATCGATCATTCGGGTAATTTACCATTGTTGGTAAAACAAGGCTTTATGGGTAAGATCTATTGCACGCCCGCTACACTCGACGTTTGCGAAGTATTATTGCTGGACTCGGCCCATATTCACGAAAGTGATATCGCGTTTATCAATAAACGCCGCACTAAAAAAGGCATGCCGCTTTTAAAACCCTTATATACGGTTAAAGACGCTGAAAAATGCCTCAAACATTTTAAAACCGTTCCGTTTGATACTGAATTCAATTTAAATGATGAAATATCTTTTCATTATACAGAGAACGGCCACATTATTGGAAGCGCTTCAGTAAATCTTACCTGTAACGAAAATGGAAAAATAACCAAACTGGCTTTTACCGGTGACGTTGGCCGATATAACGATTCACTTTTAAAAATGCCTTCGCCTTTTAGCGCTGCCGATTATATTATTTCTGAATCAACTTATGGTGATCGTTTACACGAGAAGTTGGAAGACGTGGCCGGTAAAGTTTTAAAGATCGTTTTAAAAACCTGCGTTGAAAAAAAGGGCAAACTCATTATTCCCGCTTTCAGTTTGGGCCGTACACAAGAAATTTTATTTGAACTTAATAAACTGCGCAACAAAGATCTTTTACCCGATATCAAAGTATATGTTGATAGTCCAATGTCGACCATGGTAACTGGTCTGGTAAAAAAGCATCCTGAAAGTTTTAATGAGTCGT
This sequence comes from Bacteroidia bacterium, assembly GCA_044229775.1. Lineage (GTDB taxonomy): Bacteria > Bacteroidota > Bacteroidia > B-17B0 > Aurantibacillaceae > JAHEYG01. Next base: position 124 of record JBGASH010000262.1, on the reverse strand, counting down.
TACGAAAATACATTGAGACGGATCCCGATCCGTTTGGATTTCCGGGTTTAAAATACATACAAAGTTCGGAAGAGTCGAAAGGGTTAAACGATCTAAAAGATCCATGTATCATTATTTCGGCTTC
>JBGASH010000261.1:0-3637 GCA_044229775.1 Bacteroidia bacterium | reverse complement strand
ATATAAATGTTCCTGTTTTTCGAGCGCCCAATAAAAATCGCCAGACACAATATCTTTTGGCTTGAACAAAATAAAATGTGGCGGCAAATGTTTGCTTGAATGTTCTTCGGACTTTAAGATAGCGTGTTGTATCCGCTTGGCGTAATTGATACTGTCCATAATATCTTTGTTCTTTTCTTCCACAATTTCTTTTTGATGTTCCACTTCCCGCTTCTGAGACGCAATTAATTTATTGTTCTTTCTGATCTTAATAAAACCGAAAAATAAAAGTATCCCTAATAACAACGCACCCGCTAAACCTGTAGCTAAAAAAAGTTTTTGAGTGTGCTGTCTGGCGTTCTCTGCTTCTTCGGCGGCTTTTTCGTTCTTTAAATTCTTTATTTGCAATTCTTTTTTTTCGGTTTCGTATTCCACACTTAATTTATTGAGTACATCTTTATTAGCCATAGCAGCTAAACTATCACCAAGTCCATCATGCATCTTATAATATTTAAGCGCTAATTTATGATTCCCTTTTTCTTCGTAACACGCCGAAAGAAGTATAGTTATATTCTCTTTTCTTTTTATATCCTTTAGTTCTTCAGCCATAGCTAGAGTTTTTTCGCCCCACTCCAAACCTTTATCCCATTTTTTAAATATGTAATAGAACTGTCCCAAATTATCATATGTTTCTGCCAATCTTTTTTTATCACCTGTTTCCGCCATTAATAACGCGGATCTTTCAAGATATTTTTTTGCGAGGCCATAATCACCCATTCTAGCATAAGTATTTCCTATATTTCCATTGTACTCGGCAATACTGATCTTCTTCTGAAGTTTTTCCATAGCGGCAAGCGCCTGAAAATAATATTTTAACGCTTCGGGATAATTTTTTTTATGGGTCTTGTAAACGTTACCGATGTTGTTCAGCACCATAGCCTCTTGTGGTTTTGAATTTGTTTTACGGAACATTTCCAAAGCTTTTACTAAATATTCAAGGGCGTTGTCAATTTTTCCAAGATCGGTATAAACCAAACCTATATTGGCAAACGAAATAGCCTCACTTTTTACATCCCCTATCTCCTCCCGTAATTTAGCGGCACTTATTAAATAGGTAAGGCCCGAATCAACCAGCTCGAAACGATAGAACGTTGTGCCCAGATCGTTCTTGGTATCTGCCAGGTTTTTTTTATTTTTTATTTTGTAAGCTTCGGTTAAAGCGTTTCTAAGCATCAATAGCGCGCTGTCTTTGATACCAAGATCTCTGTAAACAAGTCCTATCATACGCATACTTTGCGAAATATATTTTCCACATGAGTAAGCTAGCTTAAGAGCATCTTCAGCTGTTTTTTTACTAGACGTATATTCACCGGTATGACGGTACGCCACAGCCAAATCAAGCATAGTGCTAATTTTAGCGGTGTCACTTTTTTCGCCTGCTAACTTTCCTTTTAATGCTTTGATCTCCTTAGTGTCTTCCGCGAAACTTTCTTTAATACACAACAAAATAGCGAATAAGAGAATAATTCTTTTTAGTTTCATGTTTGTTTCTTTTTTTAATATTAATATTACACTTTATTGCGAAGAAATAACTGCTTCTTGTTTTAAGTATTTTCAGAAAGGCGATCCAGTGTCTTTTGAATATTCTTTTCACAACTCATAAGCGACTTTTGTATCCGACGCGCATAATAAATTGAGTCGATAATCTCTTTCTGTTTTCCTTCCGTTATTTTTTTTTGCTCCTCAATTATTAAATTTGCTTTTTTAAGCGCACGGAAGTTTATGATAACTATTACAAGAAATAAACTTATTAAAACCATTCCGGCCAATAAATAATAACGCTTTTGTCTTTCATTTTCTCTTTCCGTTCTGTTTATGATCTCCTTTGCTTCCAATTCGGAATTGATCTTTTCTTTAATCTGATTAAATTCAAAATTTAATTTCAATTCGGTCTGTCGTTTTGTTTCGTTAACGTTATATACAGAATCAGCCCACATTTTAGCTTTTTCAAAATTATCTGAAGCTTCCTTATACTTACCCAATTTTTTGTATGCTCCTGCTATATTCTGATAAAGCATCATTCTGGTCTCACCAGGCATACCCGATGAAAGAAACCTTATACTTTTCTCATAGTTTTCAAGCGCCTTTTTTTGATCGGGTTTAGCTTTATACATTGAAGCTTTATAACTATAAACCGATGAAATACGCATCGAGTCATTATGTTTGAATGCAAGACACAGCGATGAATCGTAATTTTGCTCCGCTTTTGTATAGTTGCCCGCCTTATAATTGAGAGACGCGAGAAAAGCGTAATCGAATATCAAACCCAATTCATCTTTTCTTTTTAAATGTATTACCATAGTTTTTCCAAGAAAATATTCGGAACTGTCTTTTCTGCCTAAATTAGCGAACAAGCGGCCCATTTTAAAGTAACAAATGGCCATTGCGTTTTCATCATTATCACCAGAGTTAATCGCCAATGCTTCGCGATAGAATTCCAAAGCCTTATCTTTATCATTGGTTCGTTCGTACAAACTACCAAGATTGATACAGCAATTAAATATGGATTCAGTATCTTTTAACGCTTTAGCAACAGGATAAACTTCCAGAAAATAACCAAGCGCATTGGTGTTTTTATTGTTTTCTTTAAAATACAATCCTAAACTTGTTGCTGATGATACGATCCCCTTTTTATTGTTGCAGGTATTACTCAGATTAAATGCGTTGGAATAATTCTGAACCGCAAGATCAGCTTGTTTTACCCCCGAAAAAATATTTCCACAAAGGATCAATGCTTCAATCTTTTGGGCCGTGTTATTATTTTGTACTGATATTTGCTTCGCTACTTCCACAGCGCTAAGAGCTTCTCCGTATTTTTGCTGTCGTAAAAGTAATAATGCTTTCAAATAATATCCCTTAAAGTTGAACGCATCATTTTCTGTTTTATAACTAAAACTTAAAGACTGTTTATTGTAAAATTCGGCTGAATCCTTATTAGTATCTACATAATACTCGCACATTAGGTTATACAGGTTTATGAAGGCTGTGTCAGAATTCGCAATCTTCAGTTCTTTAAGATAGCCATTTACCGACTGGCCATAACTTTGCAGCGAAAAAAAAACTACTATTAGTAGAGAAGCAATTCGCATATACTTTCTTTTCATAAACTTAACAAAAAAGCCATCCCAGTTATACAAGAGATGGCTTTTAATTATTAGTATCAACTATTATTGGTTACCACCGGAAGCTAAAGTCCCACCCGGAGTTTTTGTAACAAGAACGTCTTTACGATCTTGTCTGGCCGGCCGTGAATTGAAACGGATCTGTGAACCATCATACCATAAACTTGTTGGTGTATCCACCATATTATTATCATTGAACATTACGCCACGCATTTTTGAATCGAAATCGTTAGCCAAAACTTCGGTAGGCACTTTTACATTTTTGTTTTGTTTAATCGTTGCGGCTGCGATCCATGAAATAGTAACATCGGAACGAACCCCGTTGTTATTTTCGATAATTGTAAATCCATTACCATCAACAGAAGCTATATACACACCGTTAGTATTCCCGTTAGGCGTTACGGTAATAACAAGATCTGACGGATTGTCGATCAACGCTTTAAAAGAAGGGTCGAATTGTACAACAGCCGAACCAT
>JBGASH010000260.1:0-3645 GCA_044229775.1 Bacteroidia bacterium | reverse complement strand
TTCCGTTGGCTTCATTAAATATTTTACCGAACGCTATTCTCGCCGAAATCATTGAAAAAGATACTTTAGAAACGAAGGAGAACAAAGAGGCCATTTATTTTGCCGTTCGTTACTTTTTTGTGAAGATAGCACAGACATTCGGGATCGCCTTGTTCGCCATGCTTCTTATAAACGGTAAAGATGTTGGTAATGATCTGGGAATAAGATTGAATGGAATTTTAGGATTTGGGTTGTGCTTATTGGCGGCGATAATTTTTACGAGATTTAAGGAAGAGCGAAAAAACCATAATTGATCTTAAAAATCATAATGATCTGCGTTCTATTTTCAGAATTTTGATGGCACGCAGGTTTTTATGATTGTTATGATTTTTTAAGATTGGTGCAAAAGCTATAACTGAAAGTAAAGGGAAAATGTAAGATGTAAAATGGCAAATGTGTTTTTTACATTTTCCATCTTCCGCTTTCCGTTTTACCTTATCGTATTATTCGGCCTCGCATAGATCATCTGCATCACATTAATGTTCCGCATAGCAAATGCGCCTTCGCAGTATCCTAAATAATAATTCCATTTGCGAATGAAGGCATCATCGAAACCCAATTTTTTTACGTCGCTCAACTTTTTATTGAATTCTTCACGCCAAATGCCGAGTGTTTTAGCATAATGCAAGCCAAATTCTTTAAGATCGAGTAAAGTAAGATCGCCGGTGCTGTTGATAGCTTGATTAATGGCAGCTACTGAGGGAAGAAGGGTGCCAGGGAAAATATGTTTTTGGATCCAATCAACGCCGTTACGTAAACTTTCGAAACGCGAATCGGGACAGGTGATCACCTGTAATGCCAAAACGCCATCTTTCTTTAATAAATCGTTACACTTTTTAAAATAAACATCGTAGTATTTGGCGCCAACAGCTTCAAGCATTTCTATCGAAACAATTTTATCAAATTGTCCTTCAATAAAACGGTAATCTTTTAGCACCACGTTGATCTTATCGTTTAACTTTTCTTTTTCCACACGCTCTTTTGCTAATTTATATTGCTCTTCCGAAATAGTAACGGTGGTAACATAACAATTATAATTTTTAGCCATATGAACAGCGTTTCCGCCCCAGCCACTGCCTATTTCCAATACATGATCACCGGCTTGTAAATTCATTTGCTGACACAAACGATCGTATTTAGCCACTTGCGCTTCTTGCAAGCTCATTCCTTCGTCTTTAAAATACGCAGAAGAGTAGGTCATACTTGGGTCGAGGAACAACGCAAAAAAATCATTGTTAAGATCGTAGTGTTCCGAGATGTTTTTGCGCGAGCCGCTGATGTTGTTCTCTCTTTTAGAATGATAAATTTTATTGAATATTTTAAGAACATTAAGAGCGAAATTCTGCGTTTTGCTGCCCGAAATACTTGGGGCATTATCAATATTAAGCAAGAACCATTTGATCACATTGGTTATGTTATCAGTATCCCAATCGCCGTCTACATAGGCTTCTCCAAAACCAACATCCCCATAAAGTACGCAGCGCTTAAAGAAATCGTTGTTTTTTACTTGTACGTTAGCTGAAATATCAGGATCGCCTCCTAAAACTATTTGTTCACCCGATGGAAGAGTGAGATTTAAGGTGCCCAAATTCATTTTAGAAAGCATGTTTAAAACGACTTTCTCGTAAAAGGATCTTTTGGTGGCTATGCTAATAGCGGCTGGCATTTACTGAGTACTAATATACGAAAATATGGTAATAAAAAATTTGACGAGCCATTTGACAAATCCTTACAAAATTCTCAATTACCCCAATAATAACAGTTAAAACCCTAAATTGTTTATTGGTGCTATTTTTTATATTTATTGAATACATCCTTTTGTAATTCAGGATAAGAGGCTTTTTTATGATAATGGATCTTTTTCATCCAAAGAAGCATAGCATTCCAGTGGATCAGGCTTATAATCTTAAGGGTAATGAAAGGAAATCGTATGCTATACCATAATAAATTTAAATTATTAAGCGGTTTTTTGGTACCGGTTAAAGTGCTGATAAAAAAACGCTTTTCATCCTTGTAATCATCTATTTTAATATTCAGTTTTTCACCGGGAATGCCAAGGTTAAAATCAAAATTGGTATCGTGATCGATAAATGGTGAAACATAAAAGTATTTGGTAGTGTTAAGATGAAAAACATTGTCTTTTAATTGATCTTTCCCCAAGAAAAACGGCTTCATTTCGCGAAAGGTATTGCTGATTTCGGATATACAGCATAAAGGCTGACCCTTTTCATCGAAACAGAAATAGAAGGAGACAGGATTAAAATTGTAACCCAATACATTCAAATTAGTAAGCAACATTATTTTTCCGCCCGTAAAATTGACACCGTTTTGTTTTAAATACTCAATAATATGTTGTTTGGTAGGTTTTGAAGTATCGGGTTTATCAATAGGTAATTGCAAATGTTCGTTATCTTTAAAAGAGAAGAAATTAAAACGGTTGTGACTAAAGAGGAATAATTTTTTACGGAGCATCTCAATTTCATCGAGGTCGATGTAAAACATGAAGACATTATAGTGAAAGCGATGAGGCTTTGGAGCCAACCGGTTGTGCATTACAAGGGCTTTGTATAAGGATGAATTCATTTTTATTGCCACAAAGGCGCTAAGACGCAAAGGTCATCATAATTTTTTACATAAATCAACCGCACTTGCATAAGCATCCTCGTGAAATCCATATTTAAAATAGCTACCGCAATAGTACAAAGGTCCGGTTTCGTTTAATTTATGAAGTTCGTTTTGCGCTTCAATGGCAGGCACGTCGAATAGGGGATGCGTATACTCAATTTCTTTAATTATTTTTTTAGGATCAACAGTTCCTGCTAAAGCGTTAATGGAAACAAAATAGTTTTTCTTTTTTGATACCTGTTGTAAGCTGTTCATCCAATAAATGGTGGTTGGAATTAATTTCCCATTGCGTTCCTCTATTCGGTAATTCCAACTGCTCCATGTTTTTTTGGTTTTGGGCATTACTTTTTCGTCGGTATGAACTGTGGCAATATTTTTCTCATATTTAAAAGGGGAGAGAAGGCGTTGTTCATTTTCAGTTGGGTTTTCCAATATATTTAATGTTTCATCCGCATGAGAGGCAAAGATCACCTTATCGAATTCGTGTTTAACACCTTTCGAATCCGTTACCAAAGCTTTATTGTTGTCGCGTCGTACTTTTACCACGGGATTGCTGATCTGAATTTTATCTTTAAAAGGTTCTATTAAAATTTCGCGGTAAGCCTGACTTCCATTCTGCAAAGTGTACCATTGATGTTGTGTGTTGAGTCCTAAAAAGCCATGGTTCTTAAAAAAACGTATTAAAGTGATAACCGGGAAATCGAGCATTTTTTCCATTGGTGTGCTCCATACGGCAGAACTCATGGGAATTAAATACTTCCATAACATATCTTCGCCAAAACCAAATTCAGCAAAATACTTTTTGAGAGAATAATTTTGGTATTTTGGATCGTCCAGTATTTCTACGCTAATTTTATTAAAACGCGCGATCTGTGACAACATTTTTATATATTTTAAATTGAAAATATTTTTCCGTTGAGCGAAGAGCCCATTTATTCCAGAGCCGCAATATTCCAAGCCGCTTGGAAGGTGCTGCACGCT
>JBGASH010000017.1:0-29149 GCA_044229775.1 Bacteroidia bacterium | reverse complement strand
ATTGCTTCTGAACTATACGTAAGTGGCGATTTTAATTTAGAACCGTCCATCGTTAAGTTTACCACGGCTTCAACGATTTATTTTAATTCGAACAGCTCAGCCTTTAATTCGGTTCGCTTTGGCAGCGACGAATTTACAGGTAATATTTACTTTCAGGCAGGTAAGTGGGATATTAAATGGCTCAAAACAGCCAGTAAGAATCAGGTTAATTTTACAGGTGGTGAATATAATTTTACAGATGCTGAAGTTAATGTTGGCAACATCATCGCTAATACAAATCTGGTTAAGTTCAATATTAAGAACGCTTATTTTGATGTAAAGAATAATTTTGAATTAGGGATCAATGCCAATGTTACTTCCGAGAAACTATATCTTAAATCGGCCATAACCGATAAAACAAAATATAAGGTAGCCAGCGGCATCAGTTTCGGACCAGGATCCAAATTTCTGGATGCGCAAATTGCCGCTTGTACAGCAACACTTTCTTCTACACCCATCTCATGCTTTGGTTTATGTGACGGAACTTTGATCTTAAATATTTCTGCCGGTTGTGTTACCCCACCTTTAACTTTACTCTGGTCAAATGGTGGAGGTTGTGCTACGCCTACTTTAACAGGTGTTAACCCCGGTAACTACACCATCACCAACATGTGTGTTTGTCCGTTCCCGTATTCGGTATTAATTTTTGATAACCTTGCCAACTTTATTGGGTCTGCATCGCAGAGTGGTTTTGGTGTTGGCGGTAATACAGCCGTTCAAATTGTTACCGGCTCTGTTCAACCAAAATGTAATGGCGATTGCAATGGTTCGTTAACCATGACCTTCTTGTTTGGTATTCCTAATTACACAGTTGTATTAACACCACCGGGTACAACAATTACAAACGTACCATCCAATGTTCCGCAAACGTTCACTAATTTATGTGCAGGGCAAAAAACGGTTCAAACCAGAGATCAAAATGGCTGTATCACGCAAAGTGTAATAACTTTAAATCAACCTGCCGCTATTTCATTAACCCCAACTTTCACAAACGTTTTGTGTAACAGTCTCTGTACGGGGGCAGCCAACGCCGGTGAAAGCGGAGGGACGCCGCCTTTTACTTATACGTGGACTGCGCCCGGACCCATTGTTATTGCCAATACACAAACGGTTGGTAACTTATGTGGTAGCGTTGCCGGAACCATTTATACCATTAGTGTAACCGATTCGAAAGGATGTTTAAAAACAACAACCGTTTCTATAACTCAACCTACAGCACTAACGGTCACGCCCACTCAGACAAATGTCAGTTGTGGCGGACTATGCGATGCCACAGCTTCCGTTGCAGTAAGCGGTGGAGTTCCAGTTTATACTTATACCTGGAGTCCTGCCGGTGGCGCTTCTAATTCGGTCACCGCCTTATGCGCAGGCACTCAAACCGTAATTGTTACCGATGCTAATTCGTGTCAGAAAACACAAACCTTTACTATTACACAACCTCCTCCAATAACCTTAACGCCTACATTCACAATGGCAACCTGTAACGGAACCTGTAATGGTTCGGCTGCGGCAGGTCAGAGTGGTGGAACCCCGCCCTATACTTATACCTGGAGTACCGGTGCAAATACCCAAAGTGTTACCAATTTATGCGGAAGCGTAGCTGGTATAGTTTACACAGTTAATATTACAGACTCAAAAGGCTGTACAAAGTCGGCAACGGTCTCAATTACTGCTCCACCACCATTTACGCTTACGGTTAATTCAACCAGTGTAACCTGTTTTGGCGGATGTAACGGTACGGCCACAGCAGTTGTTGCAGGTGGAACCCCAGGTTACCAATATACATGGACCCCGGGTGGAATATTCACATCTACTGTTGGTGGATTATGCGGGTCGGTAGCAGGAACTTCTTATACACTAAATGTAAAAGACTCGAAGAACTGTCCGGTTTCAACCACTTTTACAATCACACAACCTAGCAGTATTACTCCAAATGTTACAAGCACATCCGTATCGTGTAATGGCGTTTGTGACGGTAGTATTAATTCTGTGCCAAGCGGTGGAACTGGACCTTATACTTTCACATTAACTTCAAATACCGCTACACTCGTAACTAATCCGCCATGGAATGCATTGTGCGCGAAAGTATATACAGTTACAATAAAAGATTTTAATGGTTGTTTGGCCACGCAAACTGTAAATCTTCAGCAGCCCAATGCAATGACCTTAACGATCAATACAACGTCTGTAACTTGTTTTAATTTATGCAACGCCTCCTTATCAGGAAACGTGATTGGTGGAACGCCTGCTTATTCATTTACGTGGACCACACCTTCTACAACGTTAACGGTGGCCAATATTGTTAACCAATGTGCCGGAAATTATGTTTTATTGGTAAAAGATGCCAATGGATGTACGGTTACTCAAACAGTGAATATTGCCCAACCTCCTGATATTACTGTCACACTTGGCGCAACATCGCCAATATGTTTTGGTCAATGTAATGGAACAGCTTCTTCAACGGTTACCGGAGGAACTCCGGCTTACACCTATAATTGGTCAAATGGTGGTAATACGGCCAACATTGGAGGATTGTGCGCCGGTAATTACACACTCACTGTTACCGATAGCAAATTATGTACAAAGGCTGCCACCATTGCGGTTATTCCTACGCCATCCATTACTATTAGTACAACCGCTACACCGGTAAGTTGTGCGGGTAGTTGTAACGGTGTGGGCACAGCTACTGCTTCTGGTGGTACACCAGGGTATAATTATTCATGGAATTCTTTTCCGATACAAAGTACACCAACCGCAACCGGTTTATGTACCGGAAACTATATTGTAACCGTTACAGATTCTAAAGGTTGTATTAATACCGCTAATGTTTTCATTGCATCCCCGGTTGCATTGTCATCTGCTATTACGGGAATTAAACCAAGTTGTACTAATATTTGTATTGGTGCCGCAACTGTTACCGTTAATGGTGGAACTCCGGCGTATTCTTATACGTGGACCAATTCTTTATTAGTAACCGTGTCTAACGCTTCTGTTGCTTCAAACTTATGTGCCGGAAATTACACTGTTAGAGTGGTTGATGCTAACGGATGCGTATCAACAAGTACAGTTAATATACCCCAAACAATAATAGTTGTAATTGCTACAAATGGAGCAACGCTACAATGTAACAATCAATGTACCGGAATAGCTTCAGCAAATCCAATTGGCGGAACTCCGGGTTATACTTTTGCATGGGCGCCTAGCGGTCAAACCACGCAAACAGCTGTTGCATTATGCGCAGGGGTTCACACTGTAACTGTTACCGACGCTAATGGTTGTGCGAGTACAGGTACTACTTCTTTTGCAAATCCTCCGGCCTTTACGGTTACCACAACGCAAACCAATGTTGCCTGTAATGGAAATTGCATCGGAAAAATACAGGTTGTTGCATCCGGCGGTACTGGTGCGCTCACGTATGTTTGGTCGCCGGGTAATCCGATTGGACAAGGAACGAAAACCATTAGTAGTCTTTGTGCCGGCACGTATACGCTCAATATTACAGACGCGAATAATTGTCCATCAGTTTCCAATTTTACAATAACCGAACCGCCACCTTTAACCGCCACCTTTAACGCCATAGGTCCAACTACATGCGGTGGGACTAACGGTACCATAACAGCTACTGCGCAGGGCGGCACACCGGTTTATCAATACACGTGGACACCTTCAGGAGTATTTACTGCTACCCTTAACAATGTGGGGGCTGGAACCTATTCGGTGGTGATAAAAGACGCTGCTCAATGTACCGCAACGGTTATTGCAACACTCAGCGATCCGTTAGGGCCAACGCTCACTGTCACTTCTAATTCGGTCACTTGTTTTGGTTCCTGTAATGGTTCCGCTACTGTTTCAGCCGCGGGTTCAGGTCCGTTTACCTATACCTGGTCGCCAAGCGGAACAACCAATTCGGTTGTAGCCGCGTTGTGTCAAGGAACCATTTCGATAAACGTAAGAGATAATAATTTGTGTGTTACAAGTCAAACCCTGAATATCACTCAGCCCCCTAATTTTACTTTAAATGCTACTCCAACTAATCCGTCTTGTAATAGTGGTGCAGGTTCATGTAATGGAACTATTACTACGAATGCAGCTGGAGGAAGTCCTGGTTATACTTATACATGGACACCGGGAGGAACAAATTCTGCAACATTAAGTAACGTTTGCGCGGGTAATTATACCGTTAATGTAACAGATTCTAAAAACTGCGCGTACTCACAAACATTTGCTTTAGTAGCGCCTTCGGCCATTACACTAACAGTTACAAAAAAGAACGCCAGTTGTAATAGTGTTTGCGACGGTAGTATTGCTGTAGTGGCTTCGGGAGGAACTGGTCCGTATAGTTATTCGTGGCCACCCGTAGGAACTTTCCTGGGATCGGCCTTAAGTAGCGTCGTTAATTTATGTGCTAATACATATACTTGTAATGTTCTTGATTCTAAAGGATGCCCTGCAAGCACAACCGTGCAAATTACCGAGCCTGCCGCACTCACCAGTACGTTAGCTTTTGTTAATGTGAAATGTAACGGACAATGTACCGGAACAGCTACCTTAACGGCAGGCGGCGGAACGCCAACTTACAGTTATAGCTGGAGTGGCTCAGGGGTTGTAACCAATACCATTAACGCTTTGTGTGCCGGAAATTATACCGGTACTGTTACAGATGCTGATGGCTGTAAATCATTACAGAGTTTTACCATAACTCAACCGGCTCCTATATCGGTTACTTTAACACCTACAAACCCATTATGTAATGGCGCTTGTAACGGTAGCATTACCACCAATGTGGCGGGCGGAACGCCGGCATACACATTTACCTGGATCGCTTCGGGCGGTAACGTTCAAAATCCAACAGGACTTTGCGCTAATGGTTACACTGTTCAAATTACAGATGCCAATGGATGTCCCGGACAAGCTGTAACTGTTTTAACTAACCCACCGACATTGTTAGCGAATGTGAGTTTCACGAACCCAACTTGTAATGGCGCTTGTAATGGAATTGCGATCAGTAATCCTGCCAACGGAACTCCGGCTTATACTTATTCCTGGAGTTCTCCTACTCAAACTACACAAACCGCTACCAATTTATGCGCGGGGCCAACAACTATTACTGTTACAGATGCTAACAGTTGTACGGTTACCACAGTAATAAATTTAGTTGCCCCACCTGCCTTTACTATTAATCCGGCAACTGCTGCTGCTGCTTGCGGTGTATGTAATGGATCTATTACCGTTACCACCCTCGGTGGAACACCGGCCTATAGTTATACGTGGTCTCCGGCCGTATCTGCCAGCTCAGTGGCAACCAATCTTTGTGCAGGTGTTTATACGGTAACAGTGAAAGATCAGCAAAACTGTTCGAGCGTTTTCCAGATCCCTTTAAGCAACTCTAACGGTCCAACCGGAGCTACTGTCACATTTACAGACGTTTCGTGTAATGGCGGCCTTTGTAATGGTGTTGCTTCAGTTACCAATGCAGTAGGTGGTACGCCGGCTTATTCTTATTCGTGGGTGGCACCTTCAACCACTGTAATGCCGTTACCAAATTTATGTGCCGGTACATATACAGCAAAAATAACCGATGCTAACAATTGTATCTTATTTGTTCCGGTAACGATCAGTCAGCCTGCACCACTCGCCGATAATTCAACAGTGACATTACCGCAGTGTAATGGTATATGTAGCGGATCAATAGTTACAGCATATACGGGAGGGAATCCGGCTTACACTTATACATGGAGTACGGGAGCAAATACCTCCTCGGTCACCAATCTTTGTACAGGAAATTATACATTGAATGTTACCGATACCAAAGGTTGCGCGCACACCGTAACGTTTTCGCTGCCCGGATTTACAAGCATAACCGGAAATACTTTTGCCACAAATAATAATTGTTTCGGAAAATGCACGGGTAGTTTAACGGCTGTAGCTGTTGCAGGAGGTTCTCCACCATATTCATATAATTGGAATAACGGACAAACCACCAATCCTGCCATTAATTTATGTAACGGAAATTATTTTGTGATAATTACAGATAACATTGGTTGTTTTGATACCTTAAAAGGAAACATTACGTCTCCTGCTCAAATTACACTCACTTCTTCCATTGCTCAACCTTCGTGTGGAATTTGTAATGGTACCGCTACTGTTGGTGCGGCCGGTGGTACCGGTCCGTATACTTATACCTGGAGCAGTGGTCCAACCGGAACAACCGCTAATAATTTATGTGCCGGTGTACAAATGATAACCGTTACCGATAACTTAGGGTGCTTACAAAATATCAATTTAGGAATAAACAACTCCAGTGGAATTACCGGAGAAATAATTACTACTACCAGTATCACGTGCGCCGGATTATGCAATGGAGCAACTACAGTAGTTGCTGTAGGAGGAACGCCGCCGATCAATTATACATGGGTGTCGCCTGTGGCATTTACTAACACACTTACTGGCTTATGTGCCGGAAATTATATTGTGCAAATGAAAGATGCGCAAAACTGTATTCGAACCGCGTCGGTTGATATAACCGCATCGAGTGATATGACGGTGACGGCTTTCTTAAAAGCACCAGGATGTAATTCGCCAAATGGTTCAATAACCTCAACAGTAAGTGGCGGCACACCGGGTTACACGTATTTATGGTCACCGGGTGGAAATACTACTGCTACTTTATCGGGCGTAAGCGCAGGAACTTATACTTTAGTAGTAACAGATAACGCGGGTTGTTCTAAAACCCAAGTTTATAATTTAACTAATCAGAACGCTCCTACATTAACCTTTACGGCTACTGATGTAACATGTAATGGTTCTTGTAATGGTACCGCAACGGTAACCGCTACTTCAGGTGCAGGACCGTTCACCTTTACATGGAGTCCGGGTAAAGTTAGTACACCTTCAACTAGTACAAACGGGGCATTATGTAATGGAGTAATTACTGTAACAGTTTTAGCGGCTAATGGCTGCGTGGCCATACAAACATTTACGGTTAATCAGCCACCTGCATTAGCAAACAGCTTACCAATTATTACTACGCCAAAATGTAATAACGATTGTAACGGTTCCATTACGCTTGTTACCATTGGCGGAACATTGCCTTATACCTACACCTGGAATCCGGCGGCAAATACTAATCCGATCACTAATTTGTGTGGAGGAAATTATACTTCAACTGTAACTGATGCTTTAGGTTGTCAGATCGTAAATTCTTATACGCTTGTTAACCCTGCTTTACTCACATTATCTTTCACACCACAAAATTCTTCCTGTAATACCGCTGCAGATGGAGCGATCACAACAACTGTAAATGGTGGTATTCCGGCTTATACTTATACATGGACTGGCCCTGGTACATTTACCAGCAGTGTAGCATCTTTGACCAATGTAATTGCCGGAACATATTCATTAACGCTGGTCGATCTGTCGGGTTGCCGTAAGGATACCAGTTTAAAGATCGTTTCAACTATTACTGTTATTGCAAATGCCGGTAAAGACAGTTCGTTCTGTCAAAATGGTGTTTATTTACTTAACGGTATGTTATCATCGGGAGCATTGGTTTATCAATGGGTATTACTTTCATCGGGTGGCGGTACACTGTCGGTAGCCAATACGGTTACAACGAATGTTAACCCAAGCGTTGGAACATCCACATATGTTTTAATTGCTACTAATGGTGCTTGTGTTAGCAGTGATACCATGAAAGTTATTTCAAATGCTCCACCAAACGTAGATGCAGGCCCGGATATTTACATTAATTTATATTCTTCAACACAAATAGGTGGCTCGCCAACTTGTCCTACAGGAATTACTTATTCATGGATCCCGGTAGCAACAATTGACAATCCTAATATCCCTAATCCGATCGCGTCTAATACACTTAGCACAACCTATACGGTTTCTGTAACAGATGCCAATGGTTGTTTGGGTTCTGATACTATGCATGTTTATGTGTACCCTCAGATAATTATTCCTAACGGATTTAGTCCAAATGGCGACGGTAAGAACGATACATGGATGATCGATAACATTAATCAGTTCCCTGATAATACGGTTGAGGTGTATAACCGTTGGGGTGAGATGTTGTTCTATTCTAAAGGATATCCAATTCCGTGGAACGGATTATATAAAGGAAAGGAATTGCCGGTTGGCACCTATTATTATATTATTAATTTAAATCATCCGTTGTTCACTAAACCGTACACCGGTCCGTTAACCATATTCAGATAAAATGAAAAGACTTAGCCACATAGTTGTTTTATTGATACTCGTTAGCGGTGTAAGGGCTCAGCAATTGCCACAGTATACACAGTACATGCTGAACCAATTTGCCATTAATCCCGCTGTAGCGGGACAGGACGATTACGCCGAAGTAAGATCGGATAATCGTTACCAGTGGCAGGGCATCACGGATGCACCGCGAACATATGTTCTAACTTGTCAGGGACCCATTAAATCAAAGAACATGGGTGTTGGTTTTAATTTGTTTACGGATATTGTAGGTCCAACCAGAAGAACCGGAATCAATTTATCATACGCTTATCATATTAAGTTGAACAGCGAAACAAAATTGGGATTAGCTTTAAGTGCCGGTATTTTACAATGGGGCATCGACGGTCATAAACTCATTTTACACGATGCGGGCGATGAAAATTTGTTGACCCAATACCAAACAGTAGTGGTACCTGATCTGGGAGCCGGTATAATGCTTCATAACAAAAAATATTATTTTGGAGTGGCTGTGCCACAATTGTACCAAAGCAAACTTTCGCTTTACCCGGGCGGCGATAATAAAGGGAAATTGGTAACGCATTTTAATATTAATGGTGCTTACAAATTCGATCTGGGCGATGATTTTAAGATCGAACCTTCTTTTCTGGTTAAATATGCTACACCTGCGCCATTTAAACTAGATGCCGGATTAAGGTTTATTTATAAAGAACAAATTTGGTTGGGTGGTGCGTATAGACATCATGATGCTTTTACCGCATTGATCGGGTACATGTACAAAAATTATTTGATGATCGGTTACTCCTACGATTATTCAACTACTAATATTCGTAAATACAGCTCAGGTACCCATGAGGTCATGTTGGGTCTGCGTTTTTCGCGCAAGCAAAGTAAAACCTGGGAAAGAGAGAAATAGCAGGATCTTTTTCTTAATATATCTTAATCGGCCAAAATAATCCATTTGATTGTTTTATTTTTATGAAGAATTATTTTTAGTGATCTGAAAAGAGCCGTTTACATATTGATTCCAGTTATAGTGATGATGTTATGCCGTTGCGCACAAGTGGGGCAATTGAACGGCGGTAAACGCGATACAATGCCTCCAAAGCTTGTAAGCGCCATTCCGCAAAATGCCGCGGTTAATGTTTCGGGTAAAGAGATAGAATTGACATTTGATGAATTCATTCAGGTTAAAGATGTAAGCAATCAGGTAATAATTACCCCGCAAACCAAAGAGCTTCCCGATATACAGGCAAGGGGCAAAAAAGTGGTTATAAAATTCAAAGAAGAACTTAAAAACAATACCACGTATCATTTATTCTTTGGAAATGCTATTTCCGACATGCATGAAGGCAATCTGCTAGGCAATTTTGAATATGTTTTTTCGACAGGCACTTTTATTGATTCGTTAGTTATTTCGGGTAAAGTAACCAACGCGTTCAATACTGTTCCCGAAAAAGTGGCAACGGTTGCTTTATTTGAAGAAGCCGCCTCCGATAGCGCATTATTCAATAAAACACCTCTATATGTTACAAAAAGCGACGCGAACGGAAATTATAAGATCGCGTATTTACCAAAGCAAAAATTCAGGGCTTATGCCTTTACAGATAAGAACAAGAACCGATTATATGACGGCGGCGATGAATTAACGGCTTTTAAAAATGCGATCGTAGAAGCGGGAACAGATTCGGTGGTTAATTTCAAATTATTTAGCGAAGAACCTGCAAAACGTTTCATAAAACGAAGCTTTTCGTTGTATTACGGATTAGCTTATGTTGTTTACAATAAAGACGTATTTAGTAAAGTGGAGGCGTTAAAAAGTGAACAAAGCAGTTTGGTTCATTCTGTTCCTGGTAAAAATGATACCTGTGTGGTCTTCTTTAATTCGATATACGATACCTTACAATTGAAAGTAACTCATGGCGGATCAAACGATGCCGATACGGTAAAAATTCCGGTAGCAAGTAAGGAAGTATGGGAAAAGCAAAAGGGAAAAATGAATCTGGATGTAGCCGTTGAACCAATTGAAAACGGCAAATTACCCTATTTCAGCAAACCGTATTTGATCTTTACCACGCAAACTGATAGCACAAAAACCGATCTTTCTAAATTGAAGATCGTTTCTCCAACCGATACCTTTATCGACCCGCGGGTGTTGTTAACGTCATCCGGACTCAACAAATGGTTTTTAAACAATAAACTGGCGCAAAGCACCGATTACAGGGTTTTGCTTAATAAAGGCGCATTTACAGATAAGAATGGGATAAGGAACGATTCGGTATGGTTAGGATTTAAAACATCGGCGCCCGAAGATTATGGAAACCTGAACTTAAAATTGTTCTTCCCAAAAAAGGAAACGTATATCGTTCAATTGGTAAATATCACCGGAAAAACCATAGCCGAACAGTATACGCAATTGAGTTTAACATCCAGTTCGGAACAAACATTTCAATTTAAAAACGTTTGGCCGGGACAATATTTTGTAAAGGTGATTGAAGATGTAAATGGCGATAAAGCATGGAATACCGGAAATATGATGATGAAAAAGCAGCCAGAAACAATTTATTTTAATGCGCAACCGGTAAAAATAATGCCTGATTGGGATGCTGAAACGGAATGGAAAATAAACACCAAAGAATAAATTTTGGCGCGTAATTTTCTTTTTTACTTCAAAAATTTTGTAAAACATTCGTTATTTCTCCAATGAAAAATGAAAAAAAATATTTTTTCAGAAATCTGGATCGAAATTTTTTTTGAAAAAGAATTTTTGATTCAAAAAATGCGTTTTGGAGTAATTAACAATATCAACATTTTTGTGTTGAAAAAATAATGGTCCGAAATGTAGTAATGAGGCAGAAATTTTATTACTTCGTATCAACAAATAACTCAAAAACAAAAAACCATGGCAAAAAAAGCAACAAAAAAGAAGGCTGCTCCAAAAAAGAAAGCCTCTAAGAAAAAAGGTGGCAAAAAGAAAGCTGCTAAAAAACGTAAGTAATTACGAAATAAGAAACCTCGAGAGATCGGGGTTTTTTTATGCCCTTATCTTTTCTCAAATAATCAAGCCTGATTATTGCATACTCACCGAATTCAATTATATTTACAGCATAAAAACCGATAAAATGAAAAAGATATTATCACTCATAACTATTGCAGCCGTATGTGTTACATTAAATAGTTGCGGCAATAAACAAGAAGACCAGAAAGTAGAAGCGCCGGCAGGCATGATCACTTTAGATTTAAGCAAGTATGGTAAGCCTTTCACCATTTTTACACCCGATTCATCTGCCGGTAAATTAACGATCGTTGAACAATCGTGGGGCGCGTTAGAGATCAAAGCCGGAAAAACCTTTCAAATATCCATTACAGAAGATCCGGGTGATATTGAATTAAGGAAAACCGATGTAAAAGGTGATGAAGTGAACAAATTCAAAAACTTCCTGGTGGAAGAACCAAATACCTTAATGTGGGAAAGTGAGATCACTAAACCCGAGTTTCATTTTTATACCATTCAAAAGATCGGTAACTCCACTTACGTGTTTGAAGACATTAAAAGTCCCGATACCGAACCTTTCTCGAAAGAAGAAGCTCAAAAGATGCTCGATTCGGCTAAAGGCATAAAAGAAGTAAAGAAGCCTTCGGCATAAACTAATCACAGATCTTATAAGTAAAAGCCCTTGCATTTGCGAGGGCTTTTTTTTGTATATAAAGGTCGTTTTAGAGAGTAAAAAAGGATGAAAAGCGCCTATTAGCCAAAAAATACAAAAACTGCCTTGGGTCATGTTTTAACCTGTTATTTAACAAAATCGTTTACTAAATTTGTGTAAAGCGCGTTATAATAGCATCTAAATAATACATGCTGCAGGGCAACGATATACTAATAAACAAACTGGATGAGTTCATACGCAAGTATTATAAGAACCAACTCATAAAAGGGGCACTTTACTCTACCGCTTTATTGATCAGTGCTTTTTTGTTGGTGGTTATTATGGAATGGCTGGGCGAATTCAGCACCATTGTAAGAGGGTTGCTCTTTTACGGCTTTATTTTGTTAAGCGCTTTTGTGCTTGTAAAATACATTGCCGTGCCGCTTTCAAAACTTTACAGGTACGGTAAAACCATCTCTTACGAAGATGCAGCCGGTATCATAGGAACCCATTTCAACAACGTGCAGGATAAACTGCTTAATGTTTTGCAGCTTCAGAATTCTAAAGGTCTTATTGGTTCCGACGAGCTGCTCATGGCCGGTATTAACCAAAAGATAAGCGAACTTAAGCCAGTTCCATTTACATCGGCTATTAATATTTCCGATAATAAAAGGTATTTAAAATATACATTGCCACCGTTATTCATTACCCTTTCGTTATTTATCATTTGGCCTCAGATCATCACCAATAGTACAAGTCGCCTGGTACATCATCAAACCTATTTTGATAAACAAGCCCCGTTTCAGTTCACCATTCAAAATAGCGGTTTAAAGGCCATGCAACAGCAGGATTTTGTTTTGAAAGTTAAACTTACCGGAACCGAAATGCCCAACGATGTGTTCATTAACATCGATGGAAACGAATTTAAACTGGAAAAAGAGAACAACATTAACTTTTCTTACACCTTTAAGAATCTGCAAAGCAATACCAAGTTCATGTTCAATGCCTCGGGCTTTAATTCAAAGGAGTATGAACTGGAGGTAATGCCAAAACCTTCGCTAATGCAGTTTAATGTGTTGCTAAAGTATCCGGCCTATCTTAATAAGAAGGATGAGCGTATCGCTAACACCGGCGATCTACAGGTACCGCAGGGCACAAAGGTGAGTTGGGAATTCAATACCAAAAACACCGATAACCTTTTAATGGGTTTTAGCGACACCATCCATAAATTAGAAAGAAGCGGTGCCGATAAATTTGCTTTTACCCGCCGTATGATGCAAAGCAGTAATTATTTTATTAAAACCAGTAATCATTTTATAAACGGTTATGGCGATTCGGTTAATTATGGCATAAATGTGGTGGCCGATCAAAGTCCGGATATTGATGTGAGTGAAAAGCAAGACTCCATGAACATCAAACGTATTTATTTTAGCGGAAGCATTAAAGACGATTACGGCTTTCATGCGCTCGTATTCCATTATACCCATTATGCTCAGGATTCGGTAGGCAATACAAAGCCTGTAAGCGGCGAAACACCCATAATCATCAACAAAACGCAAGTATCCCAACCGTATTTCCACTTTTTTGATGCTTCGGCTTTTAATTTTAGTCCGGGCGATCGCTTAGAATATTATTTTGAGGTTTGGGATAATGACGGTGTTAACGGATCAAAATCGGCACGAACAAAAATAATGACCTTTAAAGCGCCAACTATTGATGAGATCAATGAAACCACCGGAAAAAATAATTCGGAGATCAAAAAAGACCTTGAAGAAAGTATTAAGAAGGCGAAAGAGCTTCAAAAGGATATTAACGAGATAAGCCGTAAAATGGCTGATAAAAAACAATTAGGGTGGGAAGAAAAAAAGAAATTGGAAGATCTGCTTAACAAACAAAAAGAACTTCAGAAAAAAGTAGATGAGGTAAAACAAGAGAATCAGGCCAATAACCAACAGCAAAACGAATTTTCACAGCCCGACGAGTCTATCGTTGAAAAGCAAAAACAACTCGAACAGCTTTTTGAGAACATCATGACCCCCGAAATGAAGAAGATGTTTGATGAACTTCAAAAACTGATGAATCAGCTCGATAAAAATCAGGTACAGCAAAAACTGGAAGAACTTAAATTGAACAATAAAGACATTGAAAAGGAACTGGACCGCGCCCTGGAAGCCTTTAAACATTTAGAAGTTCAGCAAAAAATGCAGCAAGCCATCGATAAATTGGATGAATTAGCTAAGAAAGAAGAACAATTAAATAAGGAAACGGAAAATAAAAAAGACAAGGACGAAAAAGGACAGGATAATAAGGATAACAAGAACCAGGATAACAAGGACAATAAGAATCCGGATAACAAAGACAACAAGGATAATAAGAACCCAGACAATAAAGATAGTAAGGATAACAAAAATCAAGATAAAAAAGCGGATCCAAAAGATCTTCAGAAAAAGCAAGACGAGATCAGTAAGCAGTTTGAAGAACTGAAGAAAGATCTTAAAGAAACCGAACAAAAGAACGCTTCATTAGAAGAACCGGAAAAACTACCTAAAACCGACGAAAAGCAGCAGGAAATAACTAATGAAATGCAAAATAGTTCGTAATAATTAATTAAGGGAAACAAAAAAAGCGCCTCTAAATCTCAAAAATCGGCTCAGGAAAAAATGGAGCAAATGAAAGAAGAGATGGAGAAAGCCATGGAAAGCGAAGAAGAAAAGCAGGAAGAAGAAAACGCTCAAACGCTTCGCCAGATCCTTGAGAATTTACTGAACCTTTCGTTTGCTCAGGAAGAACTGATCAAAGTAACGCCTAAAACAAAAGTGGATAATCCGCAATACACTAAAATTCCACAACAACAGAAAAAATTGCAAGATGATTCAAAGATCATTGAAGACAGTTTATTGGCATTAAGTAAACGGGCACCGCAAATTGGCGCCATTGTGAACCGTGAAATAAGTTCTATTAATTCGAACATGAAAAAAACAGTGGAGTCGCTGGCCGAACGCAATCCCGCACTTGCCAGTGTAATGATGCAAAACTCCATGACCTCTATTAATAACCTTGCTTTATTATTGAACGAATCGCTTGACCAAATGCAACAGCAAATGAAAGCTAAGAAAAAAGGTGGGGGCGGTGGCAGTGGAAAATGTAAAAAGCCGGGAAGCGGACAAGGCGGCAAACCAAAACCAGGCGATTCTCCTCCTAAAATGAGTCAATTGCAACAACAATTGAATCAACAATTGCAGCAATTAAAAGACGCCTTATCTAAAGGGCAAAAACCCGGAGAAAAACCGGGGCAAGGAAAAAAACCGGGACAACAAGGCCAGATGGGACAGGGCGGAAATATGCCCAATGGATTGATGCCGGGTACAGCTGAACAATTGGCAAAAATGGCGGCTCAGCAGGAGGGTATCAGAAGGCAAATTCAACAAATGATGGATCAAATGAAGAATAAAGGCCAAAATCCGGGTGGAAATCTAGCTGATATGATGGAACAAACCGAGAAAGACATTGTAAATAAGGCAATTACGCAGGAAACCATGAAACGCCAGCAGGATATATTAAGTCGTTTATTAGAGAGCGAAAAGGCCGAAAGAGAGCGCGATCAGGACGAAAAACGCAAAAGTAATGAGGCAAAAAGTGAAGAATTAAGCAACCCTAGCCAGTTTTTAGAGTATAAAAGAATGAAGGAGAAGGAACTGGAGTTACTTAATACAGTACCCCCAAGTTTAACCCCATTTTATAAAGAAAAAGTAAACAGCTACTTTAACAGCGTAAGCAAATAAATGATACCTGCGCCAGGGCAAAAAATAAAAATAGAATCCACAGCAGAGAACCTGCGATTGGTGGAGCGCCTGGTAGAAGATGTTTGCGAGATCTACAATGTGAACGAAGATAACTACGGCAACATTTTAATTGCGGTTACTGAAGCGGTGAACAATGCCATTTATCATGGCAATAAAGGAAATCCAAAAAAATCGGTTCAGATAGGATTTGAGAACGGCAACAAAAAAATTACCTTCATGGTAGCTGATGAAGGTGTTGGTTTTGATTATGAAAGTTTACCCGATCCTACCGATCCCAATAATATTGATAAGATCAACGGGCGTGGTGTTTTTTTAATGAAACACCTGGCCGATAAAGTGGAATTCAACAATAACGGTAAAGAAGTTCAGCTTACCTTTAATGTGAACTAATCCATTTTCCATACCTACACCTTAACGAATTTTAGCGATTAAAATCCTATTTACTTGCGTTAAATTTGGTAAATTTACTATTCGGCGCATCTAAATAATACAGCTGTAAAGTTGAAAATTTCGTTTAAATATATTTTTGTTTTTATCTTGTTTACCTCGTTCGCTTTTGCACAAAGGAACAACGATGATAAGCTGGCCCTTCAGTTCTATGAAAATAAGGAATACGAAAAAGCCAATATCTATTTCGAAAAATTATTCTCCAACGTGCCCGATGCCTGGTATACCTATTATTACAATAGTTTGCTGGCGGTAAAAGATTATGGCAAGGCCGAAAAGATATGTAAGCGCCAAATAAAACGCTCACCTCAAAACGCTTCCTTTTATGTTCATTTAGGTAAAGTGTATAAGTTACAGGGTGAAAATAAAAAAGAGAAAGAATCTTATGAAGAAGCCATAAAAAAAGTTATTCCCATTCAAAACTACCTGCAACAGCTGGCCGTGGCTTTTGTGGAAGAAAAATTATTTGATTACGCCATTGAAACCTATATGAAGGGCCGTAAGGCTACACCCGAGTATCCGTACTTTTATGAAATTGCTGAGGTATATAAATACAAGAATGATATTAAAGCAATGATAAACGAATACCTTGATGCCATTGAGTTCCGCGATAGCGAACTGTATACGGCGCAAAGTTATTTGCAATCTTCTTTAGGCTATGATGACGATAACGGCGGATTTAAAAATCCCTTATTAAAACAGGAACTATCAAAACGTATTCAGCAAAGTCCTGATAAAGTAGTGTTTTCCGAATTTCTCATCTTCCTTCAAAAACAACAAAAGGATTTTGATGGCGCTTTTGTGCAAAGCAAAGCGTTGGATAAACGCTTGAAAGAAGACGGAAAGCGTTTATTTGATCTGGCTAAGATCTGTTCCGATAACGAGCGATACGATGTGGCCGAAAAATGTTATCAGTATGTGATCGATAAAGGACCGCAATATGGTTATTACGACGTGGCCAGCGTTGACATTATCAATTGCGAATACGATTGGCTCACCCTGAAGCCGCAACCCTCTACCGAAGAGCTGGTAGTTTTGGAAAATAAATATTTAAAGGCTGTTCAAAAATACAAGGAGTCGAATCTGGCTAATTTTTTGATCCGTAACCTCGCTAATTTGCAAACGTATTATTTAGATAAAGCCGAGCAGGCTGTGGCCGAAATAGAATCGCTGTTAGAGAATCCTGCGTTAGACCCGCTTACACGCGCGCAATTTAAAATACAGCTCGGTGATATTTATCTTATACAAAACTATATTTGGGATGCCTCTTTGTTGTACTCGCAGGTTGAAAAAGATTTTAAGTTTGAACCAATAGGGCAGGAGGCGAAATTCAGAAACACGAAATTGACCTATTACGCGGGTGATTTTGCATGGGCCAAGTCGCAAGCCGATGTGTTGAAAGGATCTACCAGTAAATTAATGGCCAATGATGCTTTAGATCTTTCTTTAATTATTACTGATGCCATTGGTGTTGATACCAATGCGGCGCCATTAACCTGGTTCGCGGCGGCCGACCTGATGGTGCAGCAGCATAAATACACCCAGGCCATTAACCATTTAGACAGCATTAACAAGTTATTTCCTGAGCACACTTTGGGGGATGATATTTATAATAAGAAGGCCGAGATCTACACCAAATTGCAGAGGTTTGAAGATGCCGAGAAAATGTATTTAAGCATATTGGAATATTATCCAAACGAATTATACGGCGATGATGCGCAATTTAAATTAGGCGAGCTTTACGAGAAAAAATTGAACAACCCCGAAAAGGCTAAACAAGCGTATGAAGATGTTTTGACCAAATACCCGGGAAGTATTTACGTTGTGGAAGCGCGCAAACGTTTCAGAGCTTTACGCGGCGATAATTTAAAGAATGGATAGAAAAGATTTTATAAGATCCCTATCGCTTGTTATGGCAACACCACTTATTTCCAAAGCCGAAACGGTTTTAAACGAACTTGGTAAAAACACCGATACCGATACCATGCCGGTTATTTTTATTGGACATGGTAATCCCATGAATGCTTTGTACGATAACAAATTCACGCAGGCGTTGGGAGGCATTCAAAAAAACATTACGATCCCCAAAGCTATCTTGGTAGTATCGGCGCATTGGCTAACACGCGGTACCTATGTTTCTACAAATCCAACACCAAAGACCATTTACGATTTTGGCGGATTTCCGGAAGAATTATATAAAGTGGCTTACGAACCAAAAGGCTCACCCGAATTAGCAAAGGAAGTAAAAGAAAAGATCAGCTATACAAAAGTAGAGACCGACGCGCAAATGGGACTGGATCATGGGGCATGGACAGTTTTAAAACACATGTATCCTAAAGCAGATATTCCTACCTTTCAATTAAGTATCGATTATTCAAAACCCGCTTTATATCATTTCGAACTGGCTAAGCAACTTAATTATTTAAGGAATAAAGGCGTTCTCGTCCTTGGAAGCGGTAATATTGTGCATAATTTAGGAATGGTTGATTTTAATAAACCCAACAGCGCTTACGACTGGGCCGTTGAATTTGACACTATTGTAAAAATAAATTTGGACAAAGGCGATTTTAACGCGCTTATTAACTATGAGAAATTAGGTAAGAGTGCGGCACTGTCCATTCCAACAAACGATCATTATTTACCAATGATGTATAGCATTGCCCTTAAACAGGAAAAAGAAAATATAGAGTACATTTATGAAAGCATGGAAATGGGAAGCATAAGCATGCGCAGTTTTATAATAAAATAAATATAACATGATAAGATCAAAACTTTTTTTCATAATAGCCATTGGAGCAATGGTGAGTTTGAACGCTCAAAATAACGAACCGGTTTCGCTAAATGTTCCGGTTAAGGCCGTTATTTTATATTTGGATGGGGCGGAAGTTAACCAAACCAAGTCAATCAATTTGAATGCGGGAAGAACGCTGGTGACTTTTACTGGATTATCGCCTAAACTTATTTCAAAGAGCATTCAGGTCACCGCCGGAAGTGAGGTGTTGATATTATCGGTTTCTGATAAAATTAATTTTTTAACCGAAGCGGAGGATACACCAAGGGTAAAGCAACTTAAAGATTCTTTAGAAATAATTAATGATGCCAATATGCAACTGAATAATGACTTGATAGCGTTTAATCAGGAAAAGGCCATGTTAGCAAAGAATGAATCCATTGGTGGACAAGATAAAGGCGTGAGTATTGCCGAATTAAAGTTAATGGCTGATTTTTACCGAACCCGATTAAAAGATATTAATACCGAAACATTTAAACTCCAAAAAAAGATAAACAAGAATTATGAAAGTATTAATAAAATTCAAAATCAAATAAACGAAAATGGTTCTAAAAAGTTACCTACAGCCGAGATAGCTGTTTTGGTAATGAGTAATGCAAAAATCACCGCTACATTTGATCTTAAGTATGTGGTAAAAGAAAGCGGCTGGGCGCCCAGTTATGATCTGATCACCGAGGACATTAACAAACCTATTGAATTAAAATATCGTGCTAAAGTTTATAATAACAGCGGCATCGACTGGAACGACGTAAAACTGAAGTTATCAACCGGCGATCCTATGCAAAGTGCCACCAAACCTGCTTTACAGCCATGGTATCTAAATTTCTCGAACGGGAATAATTACTATGGCAATTCATATAATAATGCTAGGTATTTAAACAACGATAATAACAATAACCAAAACGAGGCACCGCTTAACGCGCCAAGTGTTTCAATGCAGCAAAGTGTTTACGACGAGGAAATTTCAGCGAAAGGAAAGAAGAACGAACAAAAAGTTCCGGCTATCCAGTATGAAGAAGTACAAATTTCCGAATTAAGCGCAGAGTTTGATATCAAGCAACCTTATTCTGTGCCATCGGATGCTAAACCGTATTTGGTAGATGTAACCAATTATAAATTGAACGCGATGTTTCAATACTATTGCGCTCCAAAAATTGATAAAGATGCCTTTATGCTGGCAAAAATAACCGGTTGGGAAGATCTGGATCTGGTGGAGGGCCCCGCTAATGTATATTTTGGGGGAACGTATGTAGGGCAATCTTATATCAATACAAGAAGTGTTGATGATACCTTAAGCTTGTCGTTTGGGAGGGATAAAAAAATTGTAGTAACACGAACCAAAATAAAATATTTTAATAGCGAGAAAATTACTACAACAACCCGTAAGGTTACCCATTCGTATGAAATGGTAATTAAAAATAACAGAAAGGCCCCTATACAAATAGAATTAGAAGACCAGTTGCCGGTTTCTCAAAACAGCGAGATAATAGTTGAAGTAAAAGAATTATCAAAGGCCGAACGAAATGAACTGACCGGGCAACTAAAGTGGCGTTTTTCTTTAGCTCCGGATGAATCTAAAAAAATTACGCTTACCTATACCATAAAGTATCCTAAGAACAAGAGTATGGATCTTGAAAAGAAGAAGCGTCAAATACGGGCTAAATTTTAACCATGTTTATTTATAACGTTACCATAAATATTGAAGCCTCTATTCAAAACGAATGGGTAAAGTGGATGCTCGACGAGCACATTCCGGATGTAATGAGAACCGGATGTTTTATAGATAGCCGTATGGTAAAAGTATTGAATGTAGAAGACGAAGGTCATACCTATTCGGTACAATACACATTTTTGGACATGGACGATATGGAAAGGTATAAAAAGGAACACGCTCCGCGTTTACAGGCGGCCGGTAAAGAAAAATTTAGAGATAAGTTTGTGGCCTTTCGAACACTTTTGCAAATAATAGATTGATTTTTTAGTCACCAATACCCCAAGAGGACCTTTAGAAATGCTTTGCGTCTTAGCGCCTTTGTGGCTATCTTTAAGCTTTATATGTCGCACCACCCCGTAAGAGCAAAAAAACACCTAGGCCAACACTTTCTAAACGACGAGAACATCGCTAAAAAGATCGTAGATGCTTTATTGGAAGTAAACAATGGTGCTTTTGTTATTGAAGTGGGTCCCGGTACCGGTGTGCTAACAAAATATCTGTTACCCGAATTAAAAACGAATTTCTGTGCTTTGGATGTAGATCGTGATTCCATTCCTTACTTAAAGCAACATTTCCCCTATAACGAAAAGCAGTTTATTTTGGCCGATTTTTTAGAAGAGGATCTTAAAAAGTTCGCGCCCGGCAAGTTTAATGTGGTGGGTAATTTCCCTTATAACATCTCATCCCAGATCTTGTTTAAAGTTTTAGAATATAAAGAGGATGTAGACTGTGTAGTAGGGATGTTCCAAAAAGAAGTGGCCGAACGCCTGGCCGAAAAACCCGGAACAAAAACCTACGGTATATTAAGTGTATTGATCCAATCTTTTTACGATATTGAATATCTGTTTACTGTTAATGAAAATGTATTTACACCACCGCCAAAAGTAAAATCGGCAGTTATTCGCTTACGCAGAAATAAAACAAAGAAATTGGATTGTGATGAGAAATTATTCATTAAAGTAGTAAAACCACTTTCAATCAGCGACGAAAAACCATTCGCAATTCTATAAAACCATTATTAAATGTAGATGATACACTACTTACCCCCATGTTTAAATTACGTCCCGAAAGGTTAGGGGTAGAGGAGTTTGTGGAGTTGACGAAATTTGTTGAAAGAAATAGCCGCTAAGTCGCAAAGCAACTCTAACTACAACTCACATTTTCTTAGCGTCTTAGTGTCTTTGTTGCTAAAGGTCCTTATAAAACTCCCAAAACTGTTTCCCTACCGCTTCATAAGATGCATTTTGTAAAATAAAATCACGCATGGCTTTTGGATCGAAATTATTTTTATTGGAGAACAAATTTTCTAACGCATTAAACATTTGTTCTTCGTTATCAGTTTCAACAAGCGTTCCCGTTTTTTCGGTGATAATGTGTGGGAGTTGTCCCACCTTAGTGGCAACAACAGGCAGTCCACAGCTCAAAGCTTCCAACGCCACAACGGGCATGCCTTCATAATGAGAAAATAAAACTAGCGCATTGCTTTGTTGCATGTGCCAGCTAATTTTTTCGGGTGGTAAAGGTCCAAAGAAATGAATGTTTTGTAAATTAAGAGAGGCAGCGTATGCTTTAGCGGCAGCAATGGTTTCTTCGCTTCCGCCAATGATATCTAAGGTAAATTTGTAGTTTTTATCGTGTAATTTCTTCAAAACACGAAAAGTGCCGGTAATGTTTTTTTCGCGTTCAACTAAGG
This sequence comes from Bacteroidia bacterium, assembly GCA_044229775.1. Taxonomy (GTDB): domain Bacteria; phylum Bacteroidota; class Bacteroidia; order B-17B0; family Aurantibacillaceae; genus JAHEYG01. The sequence continues at coordinate 6,795 of JBGASH010000017.1, read as the reverse complement.
AGGAAACATGGAGTAATTTTAACTCCGTATTTTTTTTAACCCCGTCGGTTGGTTTAAAAATTTCGGTGTTTACGGTATTGTACAGTAATTCAAAATTGCCGGTTAAACCGTGACCGATCATGGCTTCCTTTTGCAACTGTGATACGTGCCAGATCTTATCTGCCGTGGCAAAACATTTTTCGGTATACAGTTTCATTACCTTACCATGATAATTGCCATCGGTTGGTAAGTAGCCGCTCCAGTTTTCGGCTATGGTGTGCTTTACTTTATAATGGTTTTTAAAGAGGGATAAGACCAATGTAACCGGAAATACAATATTCACTTGTAGGGCTTTAACCTCCGTTTTGTTTTCGACCAATTTCCCCAATAAAAGCTTATACGCTTTTTTAAATTTTAAGGTCTGAATAAAGGTTTTAATGCCAATGATAGTTGTAATAGGCTTGGGATATTTGATCCTGTATTCAGTAAGATGGTCATTTACTTTTGTTTCAGTTACTTCGTAATAAGGCCCGGTATGACTACTATAAGCGTAGGCCACCACTACGTTAGTATGTCGCGATAATGCCAAGGCATGATTGCGGATAAATATCCCATGTACCGGATTTTCGGGAACAGGATACCACGATGTTAGAAACAATATGGCAGAATTACTTGACATTAAAAAAGGAAGAAAGCTTAATCGAGGTTAACCGACGAGCGTAACATGAACAGTGACAGAGTATCGTTTATTTTACCGAATTCGTAACCTAATTTATTTCCGCTCTTCATAGCAATGGTAATAAATCCTAAACCGGCACCACCTTTATCGCTGATCTCATTCTTATCGAGATGCTCCATGTAATAGCTTTTTAGTTCAGCGGGATCATTGAAAGAATTCAAACGTTCAACGTCTTTTTTCAATTTTTCAATGATGTTGTTCGAAACCAAATTAGCGGTGATAATTTCTATCTTGGTGTGATTTTTTGTTAGAATAAAATAATTGTGTTGGTGCCCCTGAGAATCTTTTCCGCCGTGAATGAGCATGTTTTGAAGCGATTCTACAGAGATAAAGAATATTTTTTTAAGAGGGCCTTTTGCTATGGAAAGTTCTGTTACTTTTCCTTCTACTTCATTTTCGAGGCGACTGATAGTATCGTTGTTCAACACGCCATCGTATGCAATAAGCACCGTGTGATCGGGTTTTAAACCTTCGATCGTTTTTAAAAAATGATTTTTAAAAAACGTTTCTTCAATATGTGGTTCAGCGCTCAAAATTTATTTAAATAAACCATTTAACTGGCCATCAATTAATCTTATTACTTTTCCAAGGTCTTCTTTGCTCTCGCTAATATTCAGATCGTCAACATCCACGATCAATAATTTTCCCGATTCGTAAGTAGATACCCATGCCTCGTAACGCTCATTCAATCTTTTTAAATAATCTAAACGAATAGAGTTCTCGTAATCACGTCCGCGTTTCTGAATTTGTTTTACCAGAGTAGGAACCGAAGCGCGTAAATAAATAATAAGATCGGGCGACTTCACCAGGCTTTCCATCAATTTAAATAACGAAAAATAATTTTCGTAATCGCGCGTGGTCATTAAACCCATGGCGTGTAAATTGGGCGCAAAAATGTATGCGTCTTCGTAAATGGTTCGGTCTTGTACAACAGTATGTTTTCCTTTTCTTATATCCAAGATCTGAGAGAAACGACTATTCAAAAAATAAACCTGTAAGTTAAACGACCAACGCTGCATTTCTTCGTAAAAATCATTCAGGTATGGGTTGTCGTCGGCGTCTTCGTAATGCGCATGCCACTTGTAGTGCTTGGCTAATAAAGAGGTCAATGTTGTTTTTCCGGATCCAATGTTTCCGGCGATGGCTATATGCATAAACTCAGTAAAATAATAGACTAAGGTAGGATTTTTACATACAAATTCCAATTTATTTATCCCTAAACGGCAATTTAACCTATTGGTATAAAGCTAGTTATGGATTATTTATTTTTTTCTGACAAAAATGCTTTGCAAGTAAATGAAATACAATCGCTTAATGGGGTGAAGTTAAAAGGTAAATTATCTAAAAGCTTTTTATTGGAATAATAGTTTTTAGATAACGCCGCCTTAATACCGGATTTTGAAATTTTAGGAATTCCGGGAATTAAAAACCCAAAAATGCGACCCAGCGTCAATAAAAGCGGCGAAAGTTCAAAAGGAGCGGGTTTTTGAATTCCGAATTTATTTTTCAATGATCGTTTTAACGGGTAATTATTTTCTACTAAAATAAAACGTTCGCCAAATTTTTTGTTTCCGTTAACGCGATCATCAGGCTAGCTACATCACATTACCGCAATGTATCCCGAAACACCGTTGGTATAAAATTTTAATCCCTTATAACATTGCGAAAATATTTTGCAGGAACCTTCTTCCCATTTTCCGGGACCTAATATCACCCCCGGATTCACTATAACGGCGTTAAGCCCTTCCTCTATACCCCGCCAAACTTCCTGTTCGGCAACGTATTTACTGGTTCCATAGGCGCTTTGTGTAGAAGAAGGTTTCCATAGAACGGTTTCGTCAATCGTGGTTGTAACATCGGTATTGCTTAAGGTGGCAATGGAACTTACATGGCAAAACGCTTTGATCTTTTTTTCCAGACAAACATTCACCACGTTAGCGGTACCTCCCGCGTTAACTTTGAAGAACTGCTCGCGATCATTTTCGGTCAAAGAAACATATCCGGCACAATGATAAACTGTATCAATATTTTCAAAGGCTTTATCCAAACTCGGCACATCACAAACATCACCTTCTATCCAAATTATTTTTTTGAAAAGTTCTTTATCAACCGGCCCGTAATGCGAAAATATTTTTTCAATTCGGGCTAAGTTACTATTGCTCCGTTTTAACCCGACAACAGGTTTTCCCTGCCGGAGTAAAGCCAACATCACATGCATTCCTGTTAAACCGGTGGCGCCTGTAACTAAATTCAACGAAAATTAATTTAAATCAACTTTAAAGTTAAGAAAATAAAAAATACCAGAATCTGTGTTCCAATACCCAATAAAAAACCCGAATATACCTGGCGCGGCAAATGGGCGTTTAAAAATAAACGGCAAGTAGCAATTAAACCGCTTAACACCAATAATACGGCCATAATAGGAATAGCATTGTACTGCATTACGTAAGAAATCAAGATCAATGAGGCTAGTAATCCGCCTATCCCAACCATGTGCGCGCTTATTTTGTAACGTAAATTAATTAATGCGGTAAGTAAAATGGAAAGTCCCGCCCCAAAAATAAAGATCTTGATAACCGGTATTTGTATATCAAGGAACAAATAGAATAAGCCAAAATAAAAACATGCTGTCATGATATAAGGAAAGGTTCTTTCACTTTGATCTTCTAACCTAAGCGAATTAATACGTTTTAATTTGTAGAGCAAAAAAATATTGATAACCGGGAGCAAGAACGAAAAACTGAAGATCATGGCGCAGATGATGATCTTGAATTTTAAGGTTAACATAAGATCATAAGCCGAGCCTTTTAATAAAAAGAAAAAAATGAGGCTACCGTAGCTGCACATTAGCAGTGGATGAAAGATAACGGACACAATGTTAGAGAACAATTTCATCAGGATAATTTTTCGGATAAGGCCGTTATTTCGTGAGCCGGATTTTTACCGTTGTAAATGATATTGTATACGGCGTTGGTAATAGGCATATCTATATTGTGTTGTTTGTTTATTTCGTACACGCATTTTACGGCATAATAACCTTCGGCGATCATGTTCATTTCAAGTTGCGCTTGTTTTACACTGTAACCTTTGCCAAGCATCGCGCCAAACATTCTGTTGCGACTGAATTGCGAATACGCCGTTACCAAAAGATCTCCTAAGTAGGCCGAGGCTTTTATATCGCGATCAATAGGGTGAACAGCGTCCACAAAACGTTTTATTTCCTGAATAGCATTACTCACCAATACCGCTAAATAATTATCGCCATAACCTAAACTATGACAAATTCCTCCAGCTACAGCGATCACATTTTTTAATACGGCCGAATATTCGGTGCCGTAAATATCATCGCTGGTTGTGGTTTTAATATAGCGGCAGTTGAAATAGTTCGCTAAGATCTCAGCGTTACTGATATTTGAACAAGCTAATGTCAGGTATGATAGTTTTTCCATTGCCACTTCTTCGGCATGACAAGGTCCGGTAATTACACCAATATTTTCGAGTGGAATTTTATAAGTGGTATTTAGATATTCACCCACAATTAAATTGAACTCGGGTACAATGCCTTTAATGGCCGAGAATACTAATTTGTTTTTAAGATCGTTTTCGGTTAAACCAGAAATGCTATTATGTACAAATGCTGAAGGAATGGCAAGAATAATGATGTCCGAATCTGTCACACATTTTTTTACATCGCTGTAAAAATTTATTTTTTTAAGATCAAAATCAACCGAGCTTAAATAGCGGGGATTGGAATTATATTTTTGAACGTACTCAATATCTTCCTGTTTGCGGAAATACCAGTTAATACGCTCGCAATCCCGATGGCTATCGGGATTGCTTAAAATTTTCACAATAGCCGTGGCCCAGCTGCCGCTGCCAATGATCGCTATTTTCTTTTTTTTACTCATGTTAAACGTAAACAACCGATTCGTCCTTTAAAGCTTCATGTCCGGTAAAGCTTTGATAAACCCTTGCTAAGGTAATCACATCTTTTAAGCAATAGGATTTTATTTTCTCTAAATTCTTTTCTTCATAATATACTTTAGATACCATGCTGCCGTCCATATCATCCTTAGGCGAAGGTATGTTTAAAACATGAGCCAGTAAATTTAAGGACGTAAAATTTTTAACATCGCCAAAGCGCCACATTTCCATGGTATCCAAATGTTTTACTTCCCAGGGCTTTTTGCCCTGCAGATCCATGTTTTTAGGAAAGGGAACATGATTAACCACCATGCGGCGACATAAAAAAGGAAAATCGAATTCTTTAAAATCGAATTCTTTACCGTTATGCGCGCAAAAATGATGTTCGGGTTTATTAAAGAATTCGGTAACCAGTTTGGCAAAAGCCGCTAGTATTTCTTTTTCATTATCGCCCGCAAGGGTTTTTACTCTGAACTTTCCTTCGTTGTAAAAGCCAAGCCCTATACAAATCACTTTAGCGAACTCGGCATAAACACCGGCCTTGGCATAAGCCTGTTCGGGTGTTTGATCGCGTGCAAATGCCATTTTTTTATCCCACAATTCTTTTTCAGCGCTATTTAACTTGCTGTATTGGTAGGTGAGGGGAGCCGTTTCAATGTCTAAGAATAAAATATTTTCAAGTTTAACTTGTGCCATGATTTTGTTGTGCTAATGTAATGTTAATTTGTTTTTAATTGAAATGATTTTTTATCACGCACCAAATGTAATATCACCAATAAAGATTGATTGCTATAAATTGTAGCAATTTAAAAAATCAATAAGAAACACGGTTGTTATTAAGGCTTTGCGGTAAAAACAGATAAGGCCCCCTTCAATTTATCGGTTGTAAGATCAATACCATTAACGGTAATTTGTGCCTGGTTATAATACGATTCGCGTTTTTTCAATAAGGCTTTAATGAATTCGAGACTCTCCTCAGGGGTTTTATTTTTTAATAAAGGTCTTGGTATAACTGCGTTTTCAATACGGTTAAACAATGCTTCAGGCGACATTTTAATATACACCATCGTACCATTCTTTAAAATGCTTTTTACATTATCGTTAAAGCAAGGAGTGCCACCGCCCAGGGCAATTACAGCATTGGCATAGCGGGCTATCACCTGATTTAAATACAGTGCTTCTTTTTCGCGAAAGGCATCCTCACCATTTTTACTAAAAAATTCATCAATGCTCATGCCTTCTTTTTTCTCAATATAATTATCAAGATCAATGAACGAAAGACCAAGAGCCTTGGCTAATTTTTTACCGTGCGAAGATTTTCCGCAACCCATAAAGCCAGTGAGAAATATTTTTTTTCCTTCCATAATTCGACAAGCTCATTACGAGTCTACTTTTTATGATCCAGTGCCCATTCTTTGGCAAAGTACGTTAAAATTACTGAAGCGCCCGCGCGTTTAATGCTCAACAAAATTTCGTCACGCACTTTTTTTCCATCTATCCATCCCTTGGCGGCCGCGGCTTTTACCATAGCGTATTCGCCACTCACATTATAAGCGGCAATTGGTAGAGTAAAATTATCGTTCAGTGATTTTATCACATCCAAATAACTTAGGGCCGGTTTCACCATTAAAAAATCTGCTCCTTCGGCAAAATCCAGTTCCGCTTCCAATAACGCTTCTTTACTGTTGGCAGGGTCCATCTGATAGGTTTTTTTATCGCCGAATTTCGGGGCGCTGTCAAGAGCGTCTCTGAACGGACCGTAAAACGCGCTGGCATATTTTGCGGTATAACTCATTATCGAAACATTCGTAAATTTATTTTCATCCAAAATTTCGCGAATAAAACCAACGCGGCCATCCATCATGTCGCTGGGGCCAATGATGTCGGCACCACATTCTGCTTGCGCTAATGCCATTTCTCCTAAAATTTCGAGCGTCTCGTCATTTAAAATTTCGCCGTTCTTTACAAAACCATCGTGGCCGTCGCTACTATAAGGATCCATGGCTACATCGGTCATAATAACGCATTCTGGAAATTGTTTTTTGATTTCTTTAATGGTTCTTAGATATAATCCTTTTTTATTTAAACTCTCGCTGGCGGTTTTGTCTTTTAATTTATCAGAGATATTGGGAAAGAGGTCAAATGTTTTAATC
>JBGASH010000259.1:0-3674 GCA_044229775.1 Bacteroidia bacterium | reverse complement strand
ATCATTCTAGCCTCCGTAAAAGATTTTATACCAACCGAAGCTGGCGATGAAATGAACGGCACCATTAAAGCCGATATTTCGGCGGCAGGTCGTATGAGCGCTTTAGATAAACAACAATACGAGAATTTTAAAACAGCCGGTACGCTCGAAATTGATGCCATGAAATATAAAACCGCAACACTTACGTACGAAGTATTGCTTAACACCATGAAAATGAATTTTACCAATCAGTTTGTGGAGTTAACCGCCTTTGACGCAAAAGTCGGTAAGACCGATCTGCAAGCAAACGGTAAGATCGAAAACTTTATGCAGTACGTTTTTAAGAACGATATGATCAAGGGTGTTTTTAACATGAATTCCAATTTTGTTGATGTGAACGAATTAATGGGTCCGCCAACACCAACTACTGCGGCAGCAACGCCTAGCGCAGCGGCCACCACAACCTCTTCGGGTGTAGTGGAGGTTCCGGGTAATATTGATTTTACTTTAAATACCAAGATCGGCAAAGTGCTGTACGACAATTTAACTTTGGATAACATGGTTGGTAATTTGGTGATCCGTAATAAAAAAGTGGATATGACCAATCTTAAAATGAATACGCTTGGTGGGGCATTAACCATCAACGGTTCGTACGAAACGTCTAATCCAAAAAAACCAACCACGGCCATGAATTTATTGGTTGAGAATTTTGATATTCAAAGCACCTATAACGCTTTTGAAATGGTAAAGAAATTAGCGCCTTCGGCTAAGTATGCCAAAGGAAATTTTACAGCTACTTTAAAAGACTTTAACGCTGTTCTTAATTCTAACAACGAACCCGATTATAACAGCTTGAATGCGCATGGCGAGTTAAAAACTAAAAACGTAAGCGTTGGAGGATATGAGCCGTTTGTGAAATTAGGTGAGGCGTTAAAGATCGAACAATTAAAAAATCTGAACTTTGACAACATTAACGCCACTTACAAGATAAAAGATGGCCGTGTTTGGTTAGATCCATTTACTACAAAAGTAAATGCTATTAATACTACCATTAGCGGAAGTACCGGTATTGATCAAACCATCGATTACAAATGGAAAATGGAAATTCCGAAATCAATGTTTGGTAATGATGCCAATTCGGCTTTAACCGGATTATTAAATCAGGCTAATTCGGCTGCGGGTACAAAGATAGCGGTAGGGGATAAGGTGAATGTAAATATTTTATTTGGCGGAACTGCCACAAAGCCTACGGTTAAAACTTCTTTAAAAGAGGATGCTAAGACAGCAGTAGCAACCGTAACCACTCAGGTAGTTAATGCCGGTATTGATAAAGCGGCCGAGGAAGCGAAAAAGATCCTTGAAGAAGCAAAAGCCAAGTGTGATCAAATTAACGCAGAGACGGCGGCCAATATTGAAAAACAAAAACAGGAAGGATATGCAGCGGCTGATAAATTAGTGGAAGAGGCCGGTAATCCAATTGCAAAGATCGCTGCTAAAAAAGCTGCGGAAGCAGCAAAGAAGAAGGTTGATGAAAAATGTGTGAAGCTGAAAGAAGAAGGCGATGCCAAGTGTCAGAAGAACATGGAAGATGCAAAAGCAAGAGCGGATGCAAAAGCGGCTGAGAGTAAGAAATAGATCGTTGTAATAAGTTTTACATCACAAATTTGTAACCAACACCACGAATTGAGTGAAAGTGTTTTGGTTCTTTTGGATTTTCTTCGAAATATTTTCGGAAACTGAGAATGTAATTATCAATGGTGCGCGATGATGGATTTTCGTCGTCGGTCCAAAGCGTTTCAATGATCTCATCGCGCGAAATAACTTTATTAATATTAGCCGTTAGCAATTTTAAAAGACCGATCTCACGTTTAGAAAGCGATTCTGTTTTTCCTTCAACATTAGTTATTTCAAACGTGTCAAAATCAATACGGCATTTGCCAAATGTAAAAACAGAAACGGATGCAGAAACGTTTGAATGACGTTTTATGACATTGGCAATTCTTAATAAAAGTTCTTCTAATTCAAAAGGTTTTGTAATATAATCGTCGGCGCCCAATTTAAGTCCCGCGATTTTTTCGGCGCCCAGGTTTTTTGCGGTTAGAAAGATAACGGGAACCGAAGGGTTAATTTTTTTAAACTCGGCGCAAAGATCAAAGCCATTTATACCGGGAAGCATCACGTCGAGTAAAACAAGATCTAAATGGTTATTTTCTTTTTTAAACGTATCGAGCGCATCCGTACCTGTTCGCGCAATGAGCGGCTCGTATTTTTCGAGTTTAAGATTTAAGGCGATGGTATTGGCAAGCGATTCTTCATCCTCAACAACCAATATTTTAAAAGGTGTCATTAATTCTGAAAAACTATTTTGTAACCAATTCCTTTATCTTTCTTAATTCTTTCGGGTTTGCCACCGATCTGTTCGGAGAGCATTTGGATCAATTGCATTCCTAAATGGCCGTCGGTTTCGGGATTGAATTTATCGGGGAGACCAATACCGTCATCGCTTACAAGCAAATAATTGGCGTTGCCAGAGTGTTTAAGGTCAATATAAATAGTGCCTTTCTTATTCGGAAAAGCGTATTTAAGCGAATTACTTACAATTTCATTCACGATCAGTCCAACCGGGATCATTTTATCTATATCCAGGAACAATTCCTGTTCAACATCATATTTGAAATCAATAATGGAACCAGGCGAATGAAATGATTCATGAACATTCTTACATAAACGTTTTATATATTCTTTTAATTCAATTTTGCTTAGGTAAGGCGACGTATAAAGCATTTCGTGAACGAGCGCCATTGAATAGATCCGGTTCTTACTTTCGCGGATCATGGAAAGGTATTTTTCGTCCAAAACATTTTCGGATTGCAGATTTAGTAAGCTGGAAATGATCTGCAAGTTATTTTTAACGCGGTGGTGGATCTCTTTTAAAAGTTGTTCTTTTTCTTTTAAAGAAACGGTAGAGTTTTCAAGTTCTTCGCCAAGCATATTAATACCGGCGCCAATAGCGTCTATAGTGTCTTCGCCGGTAATTTCCGTTTTTTTAGAAAAATCGAGGCGCGAATACGACATTACCACTTCAAGAATCGAATTGATCCTATCATCAGTTTCGGGTATTATTTTTTTATGGTGCGCAGTCGACATCCGGTTCTTATAAAAAGGTCCTAAGCCATTCAAGGGCTTTTACTTCGTTATCAAATAATTTAGCCGGAACCTGTGGTTTATTCAATCCCATAAAAAAATTACCGATCACACGGCTTAAAGGTGATTTTACAACTACGGCAAAAGAATTAATGCGTGTTTCACGGTTATTGGTTGAAAATTGATTTCGGGCTTCGCGATCCATTGATTTGATGCCGCGTGAATCTATTAAAAGGGGAAAGCGCTTATCTTTATAAAAAGAGGTTACGGCATCAGTGTTCTCGGCTGCTTCTTTTAAAGTAACGCAAGCGCCTGGTTTAATTTTGGTCCTGCAAATTCCATCTTCGCCCATCCATGTCCAGTAAAGGGTAACATCTATAGCATTAGCAGGAGGATCAAGAGTTGTCATATAATCACTAAAATTAGAGATTTATTTATTAAAAACTAAAAGGGTCGGCCGACATCTTTTCGAGTCAGATAAAAGCCTTAATTCAATTGGTTTATGGTTAGGTGTTACTTTAAATTTATTGGGTAAAATAATACTTAAATTA
>JBGASH010000258.1:0-3740 GCA_044229775.1 Bacteroidia bacterium | reverse complement strand
TATTACTGCTGATACTCCATGCCTTTAAAAAATTAAAACGCAGGCGCACCTCATTCGAATAATTATCGCGCGAATCAAATCCGCTCAATAAAAGTTGCTTATTTTTAGTATTTGAAAGCGTGTAATCGGCACCAAACACAGGGGCACTCTGATTAAAGAATACGCTTTGCCGTAAGGCATAATTAGTTGAAAGCAGCGAGGTATCATTTACTAAACTGGAAAAGAATTTCTCGTTAAAGAACTGTCCGTTATCGTAAGTTTTATTATCTACTCTGTAAACAGTTTGAGTAGCAAAGCGTCTTATAAAATGGCCTATCCCTTTTACATCTTCCTTAATTAAATACGCCGGTTTTAAATTGAACGAAAAACTCAATTGGTTTTGCAAAACTTTTACGTATTGATTCGTGGGCGTATAAACTCTGATAAACCGCGACTGATCGGCAAACTGCGCAATTTCAAATTCATTCAATTCTTTAATGCCATTACCATTATAATCTTTCCAGGCGTATTGTCCTTGCCCGGGCGCCACTTCTATATAATAAAATTCTTTTTTGTTCTCGAGCCCGTAACCGGTTTCGTAAAATAGAGTGGAGGTGATAAACCCTTTTAAAAACCTAGGACTATATTCTACACGACTCAACATGGTATTATCGGGTTTTAAAATTCCACTTAACGCGTTCTTTAAATGCAGCTCGCGATAGGTTAATAAGAAAGTAATGGGATGATTTTTTATACTGTATATACTTAACTGCGCGCCCGCGTTTTGCGCGTAGGTGCTGTCTTTAATGTCATTATAATAAGCTTGCTTGTCGCGTCGTTCGCGGTAAAATAATTTTACACGGTTTCGTGACGTGTCGGCATTGGTAATGCTGGCTTCCCATTCCCAAAACTGATAAGTTTTAGGCGTTAAAAATCCGGTAGAATCCACCCGGAACTTATTGTTTTCGAATTCATCATTAAGGTTCAGTTTTATTTTTCCAATGCCTTGTGAAATGAGGGTTTTGTGACGGTAAAAGGCGGTACTTAGCGGAAAGTTTTTGGTAGTTAGGTAAGAACCGTTATACTGCGCGCTGAATTTATTTTGTTTGAAGTAAGAAGATACCTGTTGCTTATAACCACTAAAAAAATGACCTTCCAAAAAAGTGTTGGCGCCGTAAACAAATTTGAAACGATTCGTTTTTTCGACACCGGCTTCTGCAAATGCAATGTGCTGATCGGTGTTGATGGCATCCACATATGGCCGGTTCCAGTCGCGCTGAAACTCAACCCCTCTGAAACGTTCCACCTGAACAAAATCCTTTTGAACGTATTCGTAATTAAAATTATAAATGGCTTTAACTGGATTTTTTATCGTTGAATCGTGTTGCAAAATGCTTTGGTTGTTGCTTCGGAATTTATAACCCGCACCCTTATCGTTTTGCGAATTGTACGGACTAAACGTATTAATATCATTTTTTGTATAAACGCCTTCCATAACAACATTATGGTGTTTATTGAATGTATATTCAAAACCGGTGGTAAGCATTTGATTTTGTTTGGGTGCTACCAATGGGATCACCGGTTCGTAATTTCCTTGCGGTTTTCCGCCAACGGGTTCCACCCATTTGTAAACTTTACCATTCGCAGTTGAAGAAACCTGTACATAATTACCATTATTAGCGCCTACATTCGAAAACTTTACGCGGTATTTGGCGCTATCGGCTACTGTAGAATACAAAAAAATGTTTTTATAGGTAATACTGTTTACTGTTGTATCTTTTGCCCAATAAAAAACATCGCTGTTATTAAATTCCACCTGTTCGGCGCCACTGTAATAAGCCTTGCTTAACGTATCACCAATACCGAACAAAATTTGCTTTTGACTTTGCGTTAAATTTTGTTGCAAGGGGCGATTCTTATTATCCTGTTCACTGTAAAAATTCGCGAACAATTTTAATTTTCCACTTTCAATTTCTTCACCTACAAAAAACAAAGAGCGACCATAATTGCGTTCGGCATACTGAAATTCGGCAACAATGCGTTTATCTTTAGTAATAATTTGTCGGGCAGTAAATGTTACTTCGGCGGTATTGTAATCAATAATGTAATCGTTTTCCTGTCCGCGCTGCAAGAGTTTCCCATCAATGTAGATCTTTTCGGTACCGGATAGTACAATAACAAATGGTTCGCCCGAAGCGCCAGTAAGGCGGTAAGGACCCTGATTATTTTCGGTTCCAAAGATCACGTTACGCGCAAATTTTCCTTTTGAAACAGCGCCTGACACCTGTGTTTTAAAAGTAATGGGCTTTTTTCCGGTTGTATCAACATAGGTATTTGAGATATAAGCTCCCTGGGCGCGCTTATAAAAATTCATGAAATAACTATTTGATGGCCGCGACAACTGGTAATCACCCACAATTAGTTTAGTGCTTTGATTGGAAAGCTGTATAAATACTTTATCAAATTGTTGAAGCTGCGCCGTTGTTCCATCGGGCTGAAAAGGAATATTATTATCAGTGGCGGCCATCACCATATCGATCTCGGGCGTTAACTTACCGCTTACCTGTAAATTTAAATTGGAATTAACCACCACGTCCTGATTATTTCCAAAGGTTATACCTCTGCTAATGCTGCCGTTCTTATTAAGCGCGTCGTTCATGAAGAAGTTATTGGAGTTGTAATTATCACTGAACGTGATCGCAAAAGGATTATCTGGCCGCGACAGATCTCGAAGAATAATATCGGGATCTTTATGGAAATATTTTTTTTCGAAATTATACGGAAAGGTCTTATAAGCAATTACCAGGCTGTCAGGTCGCTTAACGCCTTTCTCAAAGATCAGGGCATGTAACGAATAATTTATTTTACAGGGCAAAGAATCGCCAAAAAAATGCACATGCACACTGCCGGGTACCAGACTTAACGAATCGAGGTATAAAGTATCGGAAGAAGGCCGGAGTTTTTTTAATTTATTACTCGAATTGTATTGCGAAAACAATGGCACGGCCCATAGGCAAGCCAAAAAAACCATCAATAATTGTTTCGCTTTCACAGGTAATATAAAAATAGTTTTTAGTGTTTAGTTTTAAGTTTTTAGTGATATTTAAAACTAAACACTTAACACTAATAACTGGATAAATAACGGTTTTTAAAGATAGGAATTGTATGCTTAACCGATTAATTAATCCTTTTTCTAAAAAAATTGATTATTTACATCATTAGTAGTAAACTTGTCCGAAAATGACTCGGATAATCACCTATAATGTAAATGGTATCAGGGCCGCGATCGGTCATGGCCTTCTCAACTGGATGAAGTCGTCGAAGGCCGATATACTTTGCTTACAAGAGATAAAAGCTACTCCTGAACAGGTTAATGTGGTCGATTTTGAGGAGCACGGTTATCAGCACTTTTGGTTTCCGGCGCAAAAAAAAGGTTATAGCGGGGTAGCCATATTTACGAAGATAAGACCCGATAATGTGGTGTATGGTTGTGGCATAAAAGCGTACGATGATGAGGGACGGGTAATTAGGGCTGATTTTGGAGATGTTTCGGTATTAAGCGTTTATCATCCCAGTGGCAGCAGCGGCGATCACCGGCAAGATTTTAAAATGAAATGGCTTTCCGATTTTCAAAAATACGTTGATAAACTAAAGATGACCCGTAAAAAACTCATCATTTCGGGCGATTATAATATTTGTCATAAGGCCATTGATATACATAACCCTATATCCAATGCTAATACCTCGGGGTTTTTACCTGA
>JBGASH010000257.1:0-3742 GCA_044229775.1 Bacteroidia bacterium | reverse complement strand
CAACACCGCTTGCCACACCGGCTCTTGACAATACCGGTAAAAATTCGCGGGCACCGCCTTTTGCATCCGAACTTGGGATACCATATTTACGAACGCAATGCGTTACATCAAATACCACCGGATAGCCAATATTATTCAAATGATAAAAACTTCTGGGATCAACAATTAAGTCATTATAGCCAAAAGTATAACCGCGCTCCGTTAAAATGATTTTATCGTTTCCGCTTTCCACACATTTTGCCACCGGATGTTTCATGTTATCCGGAGCTAAAAATTGTCCGTGCTTAATATTAATTACTTTTCCTGTTTTAGCCGCAGCCACCAAAAGTGTCGACTGCATACATAAGTAAGCAGGAATTTGTAATACATCACAAACCTCACCGGCCGCTGCAGCCTGATCGGGATAATGTATGTCGGTTAATACCGGAAACCCGAATTGTTCCTTTACTTTGGCTAATAATGCAACACCTTTGGCTAAACCCGGACCATCATAATATTTTAAACTACTGCGATTATCTTTTTGGAAGGATGATTTATAGATCACCTTTATTTTTAAACGTTCCGAAACCTCTTTAAGTTTTTCGGCCGTTTTCATCATGATCGATTCTTCTTCAATAACACAAGGGCCGGAGATCAAAAAAAGTTCTTTAGCTCCACATTCAATATTTCCTACTTTAACAGTTTTCTTCATGACATCAAATTTACGATTTAAATGCTTCAAATTAAAAACCTAATTTTGAACAAGGTTTTGGCCATGAAATGTCTGTACCATATAATATGTATTTTGCTAGCAGGCCTTTGTGTTGCTTGTGAAACCGGTAATCCTGACCAAGAAACATTCCAGGCTTCTAAATCTTTCGTTTTAAAAGATGTTAAGTATGGTAACGACAGTTTAAATACGCTCGACCTTTATCTTCCTGACAATAGAAATGAAAGGACGCCCATTCTTATTCTGCTACATGGTGGTGGTTGGGTACACGGCGATAAATCTCAATTCTATACCAGATTCGCGAAGGAATTATTTGCTAATGATTGGATCATTGCCAACATGAATTATCGATTGGTGAATGACAAAATAAATGGCAAACATATTTTGAATGACATAAGATCAGCCATCAATTTTTTAAAGGGTAATGCCGAAAAATATTCTCTTCCCAAAACAAAAGTGAATTTAATGGGTTATAGCGCAGGCGGACATATTGCTTTGCTTTATGCTTATAAAGATTCAAGTAACTCAATTAATTCGGTTATTGCCCAAGCCGGACCAAGCAATATCAATGATCTTAAATTCAAGAAATTCTTAGATTCAACCTGGCAATCGCCTTTTATTTATGCGCAATTGTTAGGAGAAGAATTTGTTTTGGATTCGAAAACGGCGAAAGATCTTAGTCCGATCTATAATATTAAAAATGTTCCCACTTTTTTAATTCATGGCACAAGAGATGATGTGGTTCCGTTTGAACAAAGTGTAAGACTAAATGATTCTTTAACAGCGAGGAATATAAAAAGCCTGTTCATTGCCGTAAGAAATGCCGGTCATAACATGACCGGTTTCTACGAAGACTCCATCAGAAAAGCAATAAGAGTTTGGGTAGAGGAGCCTTAATTACTTAACTGCTCCTACTTTTATCAGATCGTCATGAAGCGTGCTTGCTCTGCTTTATGACACCTAATTCTTTTCCTACTTTTTCGAAAGCGGCAATAGCTTTATCCAAATGTTCTTTGGTATGAGCGGCTGATAATTGAACTCGTATACGCGCTTTACCTTTAGGAACAACAGGGAAAAAGAATCCGATCACATAAATTCCTTCCGCTAATAATTTATCGGCAAAAGTTTGCGATAATTTTGCATCGTATAACATGACCGGAACAATGGCGGAATCGCCGTCCTGGATCTCCAAACCAACTTTTTTAATTCCTGTCTTAAAATAATTGATGTTCCACTCCAATTTATCGCGCAATTCAGTTGTTTTGCTTAACAGATCAAATACTGCGATAGATGCTCCAACTATTCCGGGAGCTAATGAGTTTGAGAATAGGTAAGGACGAGACCGTTGTCTCAATATCTCAATAACTTCCTTTTTTCCCGTTGTAAATCCGCCCATTGCACCACCTAGCGCTTTTCCTAAAGTTCCGGTAATGATGTCAACACGGTTCATTACATTTTTCAATTCTACTGTTCCGCGTCCGGTTTTACCGATAAAGCCGGTAGCATGACTTTCATCTACCATCACCAAGGCTTTGTATTTATCAGCCAAGTCACAAATTTTATCCAATGGGGCAACATAACCATCCATGCTGAACACGCCATCCGTAACAATTATTCTGTAACGTTGCGCCTGTGCTTTTTTCAATTGTTCTTCCAGATCGGCCATATCGCTGTTCTTATAACGATAACGTTGCGCTTTACATAAACGCACCCCATCAATAATGGAAGCGTGATTCAATTCATCTGAGATGATAGCATCCTCTTCGCCAAATAATGGTTCAAACACACCGCCATTCGCGTCAAAAGCTGCAGCATATAAAATGGTATCTTCTTGGCCTAAGAAAGTGGCGATCTTTTGTTCTAAGGTTTTATGGATGTCCTGCGTTCCGCAAATAAAACGAACACTGCTCATTCCATAACCATGTGAATCCAATGTTTTTTTGGCTCCTTCAATTACAGCAGGATGAGACGATAATCCCAAATAGTTATTGGCGCAAAAAATAATAACGTCTTTGCCATTTACTTTAACTGTGGCTCCCTGAGGAGTGGTGATAACGCGTTCTCTTTTAAATAAACCGTTGCTTTCGATCTCGTTCAACTGGTTTTGCAAATGCTGTTTAAAATCTCCGTACATGGTATGATAATTTTGTTTAAAAGTAAGAAAATGCTTCGAATTTTAGCGGATTAATAGCCATAAAATTGAATATATTTGTTCTCATTATGAGTCAATATTTTATCGCAGGCATTCAGCAAGTTGGCATCGGGGTTCCCAATGTTCACGAAGGTTTTAAATGGTATAACCGTCATTTCGGAATGGATATTCCCATTTTTGAAGAGGCTGCCGAAGCGAATTTAATGTTGCCTTATACAGGCGGAAAACCGCATATGCGTCACGCTATTTTAGCCATCAATTTAAAAGGCGGCGGCGGATTTGAAATTTGGCAATACACGTCTCGCAAACCGGAACCTTGTTCTTTTCAAATTAAGTTGGGCGACATTGGTTTGTATTGCGCTAAAATGAAAAGTGAGAATGTAAAGGCGACGTATGATTTCTTGAAGTCGAAGAATGTGGAATTACTTTCTGATATTGTAAAAGATCCTAATGGCAACGAGCATTTCTTTTTAAAAGATCCTTGGGGAAATTTATTTGAGGTCGTGAAAGGTGAGGAGTGGTTTGCCAACGCCCCAAAAACTACGGGCGGGCCGGTGGGTATGATGATAGGTGTATCTAATGTAGAAAGGTCGAAGAAATTCTTTGCAGATGTTTTAGGATACGATAAGGTTATTTACGATAAAGAAGGAGAGTTTGATGATCTTAAACATTTACCCGGAGGCGCAGTAAAAATTCGCCGTGCTTTATTAACGCATAGTAAAAAACGTACCGCTAGTTTTGCTGAGATGTTTGGAAGTTCTTGCATCGAATTAATAGAAGCAAAGAATTACACCCCAAGGAAAATATTTGAGAACAGATTGTGGGGGGATCAGGGATTCATTCACTTGTGTTTTGATGTGAGAAATATGCAGGCATTAAAA
>JBGASH010000016.1:0-29652 GCA_044229775.1 Bacteroidia bacterium | reverse complement strand
TTATGGCAAAAAAACACCAGGCACAGTAAGCATGTTACATCAAAAACAAGGAATAAAAACAAACCGCTTGTACGGCACATTGTAAAATTTGTATCTTTAAATTAATGAAAAAAATAATCGCCACTCCCCTGCTCTTTTTGTTTTTTGCCTGCGCTAACCCCGATGAAAAAATTGCCGACGAGTATATTGATAAAGACATAGAAAACCGCCTCGAAATAATAAAGGCCGGCGCCGAATACCAGGATACACCCGTAGTAAGTACCGAAAAAATTACCGCCGAGGTCAATAATCTTATTTTACTATCCAAAGATGTGGAGAACATACGAGCCAGCATTAACCAATCGAACAGTTATTTTAAAAGCGCCTGCGCTTATTACCATATTGAGAACGCCGGTTTCAATGAACTTAAGGTAGGCATGCGCCTTGCCGAAATAACCGATAATATTAAACGAAACGAGCTCAATTTACTGAACCGCATCATTATAAAACGCAGCAAGAACGGTCCGCCACTTTTTACCGCGCAATAAGGCGTTGTTTTTTCAACTCTGCTCGCTTTCTCTCCTATATTTTCTTATATTTAATGAAATTTAAATGAAAAAACTGTTCCTAAAACTTACCGGTATTGGTATTACGCCTACTACCCCACCCGATATTGCCGAGCAAACACGCTTAGTGAATGGGATCAGTTTTTTAGGCGTACCAATTTGCTTAACCTATGTACTTTTATTTTCGGTTACCGGCTACTATTATCACGCGCTGGCTTTTTCGAGCGGCATTGTTATTTTTACCCTACCCCTTTTTCTCAATAAATGGGTAGGACTAAATGTTGGCCGTATTTTTGTGGCAATTGGTGCTTCTTTATTTTTTGGGGCCATGTCGGTACTTTCAGGTAAAGATCTGGGATTTTATTTGGGATTTTTAGTGGTATCCGTTCCACCCATTTTAGTTTTTGATACTGTAAAAAAAGGATTGATCTATACGTTTATGTCGGTACTCTTTTTAATACTCTCTATTTTAGGAAATATTTTTATTGAGCCCATTTGTACCATTCCTTTTGCTATGGGCATTTATCTTTTTAATTTGTTTACCGTAATGGCCACTACTATTACGGTAGTTGCCATCTTTAAAGTAGAGCTGAGCGAAAGTCGCGAAAAATTAGCCGAGAAGAATAAAGACATTACTGATAGTATCAACTATGCCCAGCGTATTCAAAAATCGTTATTACCAACAGAGAAATCTATTGAGAGAACCTTATCACGACTTAAAAACAATAATTAATATTGAAAGATCTCATAAATAAAATTACCTATTGGGGCATGGATCATGCAACGAATGCACACGACCGCAAATGCATTTTAATTATAAACCGCATGAGTATGGTACTAACTCTTTTAATGTTGATGTTCGCGTCGATGTCGCCCATTCTCCACATCTCGCAACTTCGTTATTTTACTTTACCATTTTGTGTAGCTTTTGCTATCACACCATTTTTAAATTATAAAGGCTGGTTAACTTTTAGTAAATATTACCTCACCTTTATGCCGGTGATCTGCCTTGTATTTGTTTGCTTTTTTAACAGCATCCAAATGGGTGACCGTTTTTTCCTTCTTACCACAGCCACCATTCCTATTATTTTGTTTCGTAAAAAGGCAACCATTTATGGTTTATTTTATATTAGTGTAGCCGCCTTTATTTTTACCAGCTGGTACCAAAGCACGCATGAGCCTATTATAAAGTTGCCGCAGCAATTACAAGAGATCTATTGGTATTTTACGATCGTATCGGTATTTGCCGTGTTGTTTTACGTGGTGATGTACTTTAGGCAAGGTGGAGAAGATTATGAAAAAGAACTCGAAGAAAAGAATAAGGTGATCAGTATAAAGAATAAGGAGATCATTGACAGCATCAATTATGCTCAACGCATTCAAAAAACCCTTTTACCCTCTGAAAAGGCGATAGAAAAAGCCCTTAAAAAGCATAACGAAAATTAATACCATTAAAGCAGTATTGAAATATATTTTCCTTGTTCTATTATTTAGCGGTCAAAAAGTTATTTCTGCTAAAGGGGAACCTATTGATTCGTTATTAAGCGTACTAAAAAACGCAAAAGAAGACACTCTTAAAGTTGAAAGCCTAATTAACATCTCATCTCTATTGGCCAAAAAACAACCCCAAGAGGCACTTTCATATGCACAGGAAGGTTATGCCCTTGCAAAAAAACTAAATTACATAAAGGGACAAGGCATCTGCTTATCTAATATTTCTTCTGCTCTATATTATCAGGGTGAATATACCAAGGCATTAGCGGTTGGCCAGCAAGCCTTAAGTATAAAAGAAAAAACAGGAGAGAAGCTTGACATTGTTATCTCATTGAATGGAATAGGACTGATCTATGATTATATAGGGAATAATAACATGGCGCTTCAGTATTATCGCAAAGCGCTCGCAATAGCGGAGGAGATCAATGATAAAAAATACCTCTCTTCGATACAAAATAATATTGGCCTGATCTATTCTTATCGTGGACAAACTGATTCTGCTCTGTATTTTTACGACCGGGCACTTGTTGTGCAGCAAAAATTGAATAATAAAATTGGTATCGCTTCACTTTACAATAATTACGCCAGCCTTTATTATAATAAAAATGATCTTAAGAAGTGTATTGAATTTGATCGAAAAGCACTGGCCTTACGTGAGGAATTAGGAGATAAATTTGAAATAGGCTGTTCACTTAATAACCTTGGGTACGACTTTATAGCAATAAAGGATTATAAAACAGCTCTTGATCTTCACCTCAAGGCACTCGGCATAGGAACAGAGATCAAAGCCAAAGAAGTGATGAAAGCTGCTTATGATGGTCTTGCACATGTTTACTACGATCAGAAGAATTATAAACTGGCATACGATTACACCAATTTATTCACCCTTATCAAAGATTCGATCTTTAACGAACAAACCGCCACTAAATTGAGTGAAATGGAAGTTCGTTATCAAACCGCACAAAAAGATAAAGAGTTAGTTATTAAAAGTGCTCAATTAGAGAAACAGGAAGCTCATGCCAAAGAACAATACATTATACGAAATGCTTTCATTATTGGCTTTGCCTTGGTACTACTTCTGGCCATTTTTATTTTCAGAAGCTATAAACAAAAGCAGAAAGCAAATGAAATAATCACCCAACAAAAACAAACCGTTGAGGCTCAAAAGGCACTTGTAGAAGAACATCAGAAAGAAATTTTAGACTCCATACATTATGCCAGGAGGATCCAATCGGCACTAATTACTCCCGAAAAATATATAGAAAAAACGCTTGATAAATTAAACAAGGATTAATTATCCTTCTCGATATCGGCCGACTTAAATTTTACGAGACCCTTAACAGTAGCCAGCTGTGTAGCTACAACGGTTTCATCGCCCGCAATAACCAATTTGTAAGCATCGGGTGTAAAATATTTCTTTATTACTTTTTTTACATCCTCCATTTTCATGGCATCCAGGTCGGCCAGGTAATTCTTACGTTTTTGAAAATCGTAGGTCAAAGGATCATACAATGCCGAAATACTGCCAGGCATTTCTGAGATCATAGCTCCTACCTTCATTCCCCTGATGGCGTTATCGTATTCGTCTTGCGTAAAATTAGCCAAACTAAAATTTTGAAGAGTTTTGTCAAATAAATCCATGGTATTAAGCATTTCTTCACTTCTGACCGAACAACCAATGGTGATCAAATTTGAAAATTGCGTTGGTGCATAACGACTCGAAATACCATAGGTCTTCCCACCTTTTTCTCTTATCTCAACAAACAACACCCGGTTAAAAATGTTATTGGCAACACTAAATGCCAATGCATCTTTATCCTTTATGGAAGGAGCGATCTTATTCCATTCTAAACGACATTGCGTTGCTTTGTTGCGGTTAATAAAGGCAATTTCTTTCTTTTTTACCTGTGGCAGATCCAATGCCACACCGTTTACTTCGCCGTAAGCTGATTGCCAGCTTCCGAAATATTTTTCGACCGTGGATTTAATAACGGCCGCATCAAAATTTCCGCAAATTACCACTGCCGAATTTTTAGGGGTAAAATTAAACGCGTGAAACTCTTTTATTTTTTCGGGCGTTATTAACTGTAACTGGGCTTTATAGTAACTTCGTCCTAACGGATTGGCGGTACCATACAGGAACAGGTCGCTGAAAATACCGGCCAGATCGGCTATGTCCATTTTATTATGGTTATTATAATCCACCAAATAAGAGATCATGAGCTCCAATTTATCTTTACTAAAAGTTGGGTGTAAAATGGCCGAGCTGAAAAGATCCATGCCCTGATCAAAATCTTTGGTCAAAAAATTAGCGCTTATGGTTGTTTTATCCTTACCCGATGAGCTCGACATCTCGCCGCCCAATTTAAACGCCAGATCGTTTTGTTGTTCCTGCGAGTACTTGTTGTTTCCCTGCAATAATAATTCGGAAGTGATCTGGCTGTAACCTTGCTGACCGGGAATCTCGTTCTTTTTACCGGTGTTTACCACAAAGCGCACATTAATGGCCGGAATTTTACCGTACTGCATCAAATAGATCTTCAACCCATTTTTTAAAGAATAAGTCTCTAATTGCGGAACTTCTTGCGAAAACGCTTTTGTAACAAAAGCGAGAAATAAAATAACAATTACTTTCTTTCATGATCTTATTCGCTTAAAGGTTTAACATTAATGGCTTTTAGTTTTTCGGGGTTGTAATACGTTTGAGCGATCGCTTTCAGGTCGTCGGCCTTTATTTTTTTGTACGCCTCCAATCCGGCATTGTATTTTGTGTAATTTGTAATAGTATTCGGCAAAACCAAGCGCATCGGCAATACCACCATTGGAATAATTGGAAAAGGTGATCTTTGCTTCCAGGTACTTAATATAATTATCGACTGGTTCTTGTTCAAGACCTTTCATTTATACTTTCATTGATCTCTTTCGAGATAACTTTTTTTACTTTGGCGTTACCAATGGCCGCCGGCATGATCACATCGAATGTGGCGTACTCGTTATACAATCGCGACGGATCAACCGAGCTGTTTATCTGATAGGCCAAATTTCCGGTTGTAACAATTCGGTTATTAAGAATGGAATTGGAATTAGAGAATAACAATTCGGTAAGCAGGTTAAAAGGATAATAGTCTTTGTTTCCGAATGCCGGAGCCGGAACAATGTAAGAATAAATTTGAAGGGGAAAATCAATATTCATCTCTTCTAACTCGATCACGCGATTAAAAATATCGGGTTCCTGTTTTTTATCGTTTAGTGGTAATTGTTTTTTTATTGGCACAAAGTATTTTTTAGCGTATTCAAAGATATCTTCGGCTTTTACATTACCGGTTATTACCAAAAAAGCGTTATTAGGACTATAATACTTATCGTAAAATTCCTGACATTGCTTGGTGGTGAATGCGGTAATTTCATTGAGGTAACCGATCACATCCACTTTGTAAGGATGCCCAACAGGATAAAGATATTTGTATCGTTCTTCCCCCATACGAGAGTACCAGTTGTTTTGTCCGAGCCGCAACTCCTCACCCACTACCTGGCGTTCGGTATTAAGCATATCCTGACTTAGTATCAGATCCGACATACGATCGGCTTCCATTTCCAGTACTTTTTCAACACTTTTCGCCAATACTTCTTCATGATAAACTGTGCGATCGAATGTGGTATAGGCGTTGCAATCGCCACCGAGGCGTTCAATCAATTTCATATAAATATCGCCTTCGCCATTAAATTTTTTAGAACCGCGAAACATCATGTGTTCAAACATGTGGGCCATACCGCGAACGCCATCCCACTCGTCTTTACTTCCTACTCTGTACCATACTTCCACTTCCACCATTGGGTTGGTATTCTTTTCGCAAACAATAACCTTTAAATTATTGCTTAACGTAATAGATTTGATAGGATAATCGATCGCGAAACTTTTTGTGACAACGATCATCAATATGGCCAATAAAAAATGTTTCATGTTGTTTGTATTGATTAATAATTAAAATTCGGTGTTAAGGCCAATTAAGAAGCCTTGTTTAAATTTGAGATCTGGACCATAGCCCATAATATAATCTACCCTTAAAACTTTAAAGATATTTTCTATACCAAATGTAAACTCGGCGTATTCATTTACTTTATCTGTTATCAGCGCGTGCATTCCTACCACCTCTTGTACCTTGGTTTTTTTAAGCAAAGGCAGTTTATTAAAAATAAATCCGTTAAAATGATGTTCGGCGTGCAGTTCACCGTACCATTTGTTGGTACTGTAGGTGTAATAAGGTAATAATTTGAATGAGTTAAGATAATCGCTGTTGGCAATGATGGTTTGGTTACCGTTAAAATGTTTGTAATCCATAAAGTACATTACTTTATTATTTAAAAAATAACCACCTTTTAATCTGTAGGCAAATGTTCCGAATAATCCCAGGCGTACATCGTCTTCAATACTGATCATGGCCAGATCGTAATTGGCCTTGGTATTGATACCGGGTATAGCTTTTCTGTATCCCAAATTGATCCTTGGATATTTGGTGCCCGAAATTATTTTACGATGCGGCATGGTGTAATATTTCTGTTTGAATCTAAAACCAATATTCACATCAAGCGTTAAAGCGTTGTTACTGCTAAACAATACATCGTCGGTATAAGGAACAGTTGGGTCGTTACTGGTAAATATTTTATTGGGATTATCACGGATCAAACGATCGGTAGAATTTTTTAGCGGGTCGCGCTCGGCATATTCTAAAGTGGAAGTAAGATAGATACCGTTAACTAATTCGCGACGGTAATACAATGAAGCCGCTGTTTTTTTATACAACTTCATAAAATTATCATTCATGTACAAAGTATAAACGCTGTTAACCGACTCAGAAATAGGATCGGAAGCGTTGTATTGCGATACCAGTGACTGCAACGTTACACCATATTGTTGGAATTTTTCGGGCTTTTGAAGATAGCGCCAACTTACGCGGCCTCCCCATAAATAATTCATAAATCCGTATCGCACCGATCCGTTAAGTGAATGCCATCTGTAATCTTTGTACTCTTTGCTGTAAGATAAAGTAAAGCCGGCATTGATTCCTTCAACGGTATTGTATTGCACGCCGCTATTAACGATGCCCGAAGTACTGATATAATATTGCTTATAGGTGTTTTGGTACTTATAGCCCATCAGGAGCGAACT
Organism: Bacteroidia bacterium; assembly: GCA_044229775.1. Lineage (GTDB taxonomy): Bacteria > Bacteroidota > Bacteroidia > B-17B0 > Aurantibacillaceae > JAHEYG01. Next base: position 22,446 of record JBGASH010000016.1, on the reverse strand, counting down.
AAATTTGAATTTATTTGCTTTTGTGTCAACCGAATCTTTATAACGTTTTGTATCACGTAACGCCGCTATACTGTCTTTTTTCCGGTAATCGTTCACTTCTTCTTTTGTGAGTGGAATTGGTCTGCTGTCTTTCCAATACACCGTATCTTTTTTATTCGCTTCTTCTTCTACTTTTAAAACTTCATTCTTAAAGAATTTTTTAGGGAAGGTAGGATTGATCTCGTAATCGGAAAGCACGGCGTTGAAATAACCATTGCCCTTAAATCCTAAAAATTTAAAATCAAAACTAAAATTCATGCCGATGGGCATCCACAGCGTATCGCCCTTAACCGAAGCATGTACCTGACGAATGCGCAAGGTATCTACAAAATCAATTTTGGCATCTTTGGTCAAATACATATCGGCACTATGAATGCGCCAGGTGTTTTCCATAATATAAATGATGCCATGAAAGCAGGGATCCGTCTTACGCTTCGGCATAACCTCTATTTTATTGATCAGCTTTCCATCTTCATAGCTTACACCTAAAAGTTTATAACGGTAAGATAAAAAAGCGTTCTCGTTGATAGGAGAAATGAAAGGCCGGTCGCTGAGTCCATCAATCGTGACAAGATTCTCATAAAAATTAAATTTCATATCGCTTAGCTGATTAAAACTAAACGCTTTGTTATCGCCACTCACCTTACTGGAGAACATGATCTCTTTTTCGTTATCGGGCTTACGGAAATGGTATTTACTTTCGCTCTCCGATAAATAAATAACGCCCAGCATCGAAGTATCTAGTGGATTGCCATTGTTAACTACTTTTATGAACTTGCTCAAATTTTTTGGGATCTCTTTTAAGCGCTGCAATCCTTTTATATAAGCCTTACAGGTATAAGAATTCACCTGATTCAAATAAAACTTTCGTTTCTTAATGGCTTGGCGAATCACAGCATAAGCCGGATCCTCACCCGATTTTATAACCACTTCTTTTAATTCGTAATTATCGGGTTCTAAAACTACATTGAGTTTCATGTCGCCACTTACCTCAACTTGCTTTATTACTTTTTTATATCCTATATATTGAAAAATAACTTCGTATTGTCCGGGCTTTAATTTAAGTGTATAAAGGCCGTCAACATTACTGTTGGTGCCGTTAGTAGTACCTTTAATAATGATGGAGGCAAATGGCAAGGCATTGTTTTTAGGATCGCTTAATTTGCCGGATAAAGTAAACACCTGGGCGTTAAAAGATAAACCCCAGCACATACTTATTACTAAAAACAACGATCTCATTTACCGATACCAGACGTTTTAATGGCATCTAAAGTTACAGGAATATACCAAAAAATAAAGCTTATTGTATAAAGGGTTTTAAATAATTATGAGAGGTTTTTAATGGCTTTATTGAACGAATTGCTACAAATCATAGCAAGCTTCCGGACAAACAGACTGTAAATTTGCTATTAAAAACAATGGCTAACACTTACTCTCAAATTTATATTCAGGCGGTTTTCGTTGTAAAAGGAAGAAGAAGTCTGATCTCAAAAGGCATCAAAGAGGAACTGCATAAATATGCTACCGGCATACTACAAAACCGTAAACACAAATTATTGGCCATAAATTTTATGCCCGATCACGCGCATATTTTTTTTGGATACAAGCCTTCACAGCCTTTACCGGATTTGATGAGAGACATTAAATCGGTGACTTCAAAATACATTAATGAAAACAAACTAATTGAAGGGAAATTTGAATGGCAGGAAGGGTATGGCGCGTTTTCTTATTCGAAATCTCATATTGACCGGGTGATCAAATATGTGAATAACCAGGAGGAGCATCATAAAAAAACAAAATTCAAAGAAGAATATCTGGCCTTCTTAAAAGAATACGAAATAGATTATGATGAGCGCTATTTATTTGATTGGGTGCTATAAAAAACTTCGCAGCTCGAAACCAGGCGCCCCTTTCGGGGCTAGAAACAGGGCGCTCCTACGGAGCGCAATTGATTTTTTGGGGTTGCGTGTTAGAAACTGGTGACTCCTTCGGAGCCACTATCAATTATTAGAAATTGTTTCATTTCTTACTCTTGGAAAAATTTGGTCAATCAAAACTTGGCGCCCCTGCCGGGCGGGAACATAAATTCCTACGGAGCGCAATTGATTTTTTGGGGTTGCGTGTTAGAAACTGGTGACTCCTTCGGAGCCACTATCAATTATTAGAAATTGTTTCATTTCTTACTCTTGAAAAAATTTGGTCAATCAAAACTTGGCGCCCCTGCCGGGCTAGAAACAGGGCGCTCCTACGGAGCGCAATTGATTTTTGGGGTTGCGTGTTAGAAACTGGTGACTCCTTCGGAGCCACTATCAATTATTAGAAATTGTTTCATTTCTTACTCTTGAAAAAATTTGGTCAATCAAAACTTGGCGCCCCTGCCGGGCTAGAAACAGGGCGCTCCTACGGAGCGCAATTGATTTTTTGGGGTTGCGTGTTAGAAACTGGTGACTCCTTCGGAGCCACTATCAATTATTAGAAATTGTTTCATTTCTTACTCTTGAAAAAATTTGGTCAATCAAAACTTGGCGCCCCTGCCGGGCTAGAAGCAGGGCGCTCCTACGGAGCGCAATTGATTTTTTTGGTTTACGTGCTAGAAACTGGTGACTCCTTCGGAGCCACTATCAATTATTAGAAATTGCTTGATTTTAATTCTGAAAAAAAATGGCATTAGAGCAACAAATTTACGTTATATGAAAGTTTACCCCTTTAGGGGTAAACTGTATCTAACCCGATACCCGCTTGAACAAAAAAGCCCCATAGGGGCGACCTGTTTATCTGAAGCGAAAGTTTGCCCCGTTAAGTAACCTCTTTAAAACACGAAACCCCCTCCTGCAGCTATAGGAGAGGGTTTCATCCAACCTTATAAACATTAACTAATCAACATTATCGTGCAAGAAGGAATTATTAGGACGGATCTCAATTTTTTTATCCTCGTTCTCAGTTAAAGTAAAACGTGATACCTGAGATTCTGATGACGGTGTTTTGTTTTCAAGTGCGATGTTCTTGCGAGAGAAAGCAGTTTCTTTTTCTAAAGCGGCTAAACCCTCAGGGCTTTTCATCTTCAAAGTGATCTCTTTCAGTTTACGGATACGATCCTGTGCCAAACGAATTTGCTCTTCACGTGAAATAGCTGTAGGATCTTCGGTTGATTCAGTATTTTCGTCAGTAACATTATTGAAAGTAAAATCACCCGGATCGGTATTTTCAGAAACAGTAGCGTTGTTTTCAGGTGTAGTATCATCATCTAAATTAAAAACAACTTTTTTCTCTTCGGTAGTGGTTTCTTCTTTCGTGAAAACAAATGGTTCTGTTTCACTGATCTGATCGATGATATTGGTTTGTTTTTCTTCTACAATATTTTCTTTTACCTGCTCATCCAAGTTAACGATCTTACGTTCCTGAACAACCGGTTGCTCATAGCCACTAACGTTAGTAGTTTTAAATCCGGTTGCAATGATGGTAACAGAAACGCTGTCGCCCAATGAAGGATCGGTACCATAGCCGGTAATTAATTCGGCTGTACCACCTGCAGCTTCCTGAATGAAATCGGTAATTTCTCCGAATTCGTCCATATCGATATCATCACCACCACTCATGATGTTTAATAACACATGACGAGCGCCACGAATATCGTTATCATTTAATAACGGCGAATTCAATGCTTCTTCAACCGCTTTTAACGAACGTTTTTCGCCGCTGGCAGTAGCAGAACCCATTATAGCCACACCGCTGTCCTTCATTACAGTTTTAACGTCGTTAAAGTCAACGTTGATGTGCATGTGTAAACTAATGATCTCTGCAATACTTTTTGCTGCACCGGTTAATACATTATCGGCGTGAGCAAACGCATCGCTCATTTTTAAATTACCATATATTTCGCGCAATTTATCATTACCAATTACCAGTAAAGTATCTACATACTTTTTCATCTCTTCCAAACCTTGTTCGGCTTGCTGGCGACGTTTTTTTCCTTCAAAAGCAAAAGGAATTGTAACTATGCCAACCGTTAAAATACCAAGTTCTTTGGCTACCGAAGCAATTACCGGCGCGGCACCGGTACCGGTTCCTCCGCCTAATCCGGCAGTAATAAATACCATTTGGGTATTATTGCTTAAATATTTTTTCAATTCTTCTAATGATTCAAGGGCCGAATCGCGACCTACATCAGGAATTGAACCGGCACCCAAACCTTTTGTAAGGGCGGTACCAAGTTGTATTCTATTGGGAACAGGACTTTTTTCGAGCGCCTGTTTATCGGTATTACAAATAATAAAATCAACACCTTTAATTCCTAAGCGGAACATGTGGTTAACAGCGTTGCTTCCGCCGCCGCCTACGCCGATCACTTTAATGATCGAACCTTCGTCTTGTGGTAATTCAAATTGCATCATGGTATTTCGGTTTTTAATTTTTAATTATTAGTTCTTAGTAATCGGTTATTATTATTTATTGTTTAATTCTTATTCCAGTATTAAAAACTAAGAACTAAACACTCAAAACTATTCAATATCATCACTCATCCAATCTTTCGCTTTTGTGATAATGGTATCAAAAAAACTTCCGATCTTTTTCTTTGAGTGATCTGTTACTTTATTACTTTCTTTAATGGTATTTTCAACGGCAACTTCAACCAATTTAGAGGTATTGTTCCCTTTTTTCATTTCGCGCTCGTATTTCTCAATGCCTTTCATCACTAAACCAATCCCTGTGGCGTATGCCGGATTTTTTAATTCGTCGTTAGAACCAGCTAAATGTTCGTTAGGTGTTCCTATGCGGCAATCCATACCCGAGGTTAACATCACCAATTGCGAAAGGTGTTTTAACATGGAACCACCACCCGTTACAACTATACCTGCCGATAATTTACGCTCGAAACCTGAGCTTTTAATTTCGAAAAGAACAAACTCCAGAATTTCTTCCATACGGGCCTGAATAATTTGAGATAACGAATGAACAGAGATCTCTTTATGCGGACGGCCACGTAAACCCGGAATGGAAATAACTTCGTTCTGCTGATTTTCCTGAGCAAGCGCTGAACCAAATTTTACTTTTAATTGTTCGGCTTGTGTTTTAATGATGCTGCATCCTTCTTTAATATCCTCGGTAATGATATTTCCACCAAAAGGGATCACGGCGGTGTGACGAATAATACCGTCATAAAAAATGGCCACATCGGTAGTACCACCACCAATATCAACCAATACTACACCCGCTTCTTTTTCTTCATCGCTTAAAACCGCGTCGGCACTTGCCAATGGTTCCAGGTGCAGATCAATGGTTTCTAATCCTGCGCGGTTAACGCATTTAAAAATATTTTTTACGGCTGAAACTTGTCCGGTGATAATATGAAAATTTCCTTCTAAACGGATGCCTGCATGCCCTATAGGATTTTTAATTCCAATTTCGCTATCGATGATATATTCTTGAGGAATAACGTGAATGATCTCTTCGCCGGGGCTCATTACCAAACGGTGCATGTTGTCGATAAGATTATCTACATCTTTCTGACTAACTTCATCATCTAACGATTGGCGAGTGATCATACCACGGTGTTGCATACTTTTGATATGTTGTCCGGCAATCCCAACGATTACTTCTCCAATATCTACATTTCCTATTTCGGCCGCCGCTGCAATGGCTGTTTTAATGGAAGCAACGGTTTGTTCGATATTCACAACAACGCCACGATTAACACCTAACGATTCGGCCTTACCGATACCCAATATTTCTACCTTGCCAAACTCGTTCTTTCTTCCAACGATGGCGGCGATCTTTGTAGTACCAATGTCTAATCCAACTACCAAATCAGATTCTAAATTTTGATTATTTGAATTATGTGCTTTTTCCATAACGTTATTTTTTAGTGCAAACCACTTGGTTCTTATATTTTAAATTTATTGTTGAATATTTATTCCAATTATCGGTCTTGTTCAATCCCTCGTTATAAAATGTTTTCAGTTTCTCAAACTTCTCTTCTATATCGTTGGCATCACCAAAAATTATTTTGTGATCGCCTATAGCCGGAAGTAATTCAAACTCTTTTTGTTCGTTTACATTCATTTGATGAATTAAGTTGTTAAGAACAGAATCTTTCACAATATAATCCGCCATTTCATAAATATCATCCAAAACGCTTAGTTCTTTGTACGTTTCATTCGCTTCTATCTGTTTAACCGAAAAAGTATATCTGCGGGCGTATGGTTCGGCGATGTAACCGCTTACTACCAAAACGCGCGAGGTATATTTATCACTTAGCGGCATGAGTTTTGATTGGGTGTCGATATAATAACTTTCGCCATCCATATTTATAACTCTTACCAACGGTGTGCGTTGTTTCACTTCTATCTTAACATCGCCATTAATATCAACGCTTATGTCGGCATTTTCCACAGCCGGATGCGCATTCAATATTTTTTCAAGCCGGTTAACATCAATATTCTTGAGTTCGGTATTTGTTAAGAGGTCTTTTCGTTCATTAAAAAAGATCCTTACATCTTCCTCGTCAATAAATTGATTGTCGTCCGGATTCAAAATGGAAATGTTCAAGTTCTCTATTTTCACCTGCTTTTCTTTTTTACTTACAAAAGCCAGTGAAGTTACTAAACCCGATAATGCAATAATCCAAAGAACTACGACTCCTATTTTTTTATAATTTATTTTTTTCAATTTATTCTCTCCTTAAGCATTTTTTCAATAGGCTCTACAAACGCGTCGATATCTCCTGCACCCATTGTTAAAAGAACTTCCAGTTTTTTATTTTTCAAAAACTCCAGTAACATTTCTTTTTTTACCAAATGCTTTTCTTTTGATCGCATTTTATCTAAAAGCATTTGCGATGTTACACCTTCAATTGGTTTTTCGCGTGCGGGATAAATGTCCAATAAGATACATTCATCCAGCAGGTCGAGGCTTTGGGCAAATCCATCCGCAAAATCCCTTGTTCGTGAGAACAGATGCGGTTGAAAAATTCCGGTCACCTTTTTATCGGGATACAATTGTTTGGCGGCAGTAATGGCCGCTTTCAATTCTTCGGGATGATGCGCGTAATCGTCAACGTACACCAAACTTTCCGATCGTACCCTATAATCAAATCTTCTTTTTACACCTTTGAAAGAACGTAAAGCCTCTTTAATACTACCGGCTTTTAAACCTATTTGTTGAGCTACTGCAACTGCGGCAATCGAATTCTCAACATTGTGTAAGCCCGGCAGACCAATCGTTACATCTTTTATTTCTTCAACCGGACTTTTTATATCGTAACAAAAATTTCCATTTTTAATTTGGATGTTTTCGGCACAATATTCAGTATTTAAATTTAACGAGTAGATAACCCTCTTATCGGTGAGCTTCAATTCGTTATCAACATTTTTTTTAACAATCAGTACACCTTCTTTTTTTACTTGTTTTGCGAATAAAAAATAACTTTCGAGCATATTTTTTTGGTTACCGTAAATGTCTAAGTGATCGGCATCAACACTCGTGATAACAGCAACATAAGGATGAAGGGTTAGAAAGGAACGGTCGTACTCGTCAGCTTCCACCACCACATAACAATTATCGTCATTAGGATCGCCTAAGAGCAAATTAGTGCCGTAATTACCTGAAATTCCGCCCATGAACGAGTAACAATTTACACCGGCCGACCGCAATAAGTGCGTTACCAACGTGGTGGTAGTGGTCTTACCGTGAGTTCCTGCAATTGCTATAGTTTTGAATTGTTTTGTTATTTCTCCCAATACAACCGAGCGTTTTTTTATAGTGTAATTATTTTCGGAAAGGAATTTATATTCGAGCTGCGTAACCGGTACAGCAGGGGTGTAAACAACCAGAATTTCTTCTTTTTTATAATGAGAAAGTAAGTTTTCCAAAGCTTTCACGTCATCTGAATAATGACAATCGATATTTTCTTTTTGAAGAGAATTAGTGAGAACTGACTGTGTTTTATCGTAACCACATACTTTTTTGCCGTAATGGTTGAAGTATCGGGCCAGGGCGCTCATACCAATGCCGCCAATGCCCAGGAAGTAGTATAGTTTATAGTCGAGAATCCTCATAGGCCTCACCCCCCTGCCCCCTCTCCTTAAGGAGAGGGGGAGTAGAGACATTATTCTAATTTATAGTTTGCTAATTTCAATACTTCTTTTGCGATAACATTTGCCGATTTGTGCAATGCTAAAGCCCCAATGTTTGCTGATAATTGCTTTTGTTTGGTTTCGTCTTTTATCAATGTAATTACTGTATCAACCAGTTTTTCCTTTGCTTCCGTGTCTTTTACCAATATGGCAGCGTTTTTATTTACCAGCGACATGGCATTCTTTGTTTGATGATCTTCGGCTGCAGTTGGAAGCGGAACTAAAATGGATGGCTTTTGTACAATGCATAATTCGGAAACCGCTCCTGCTCCTGCTCTGGAGATCACACAATCGGCAACAGCATATCCCAGATCCATACGCGAAATAAAATCAACTGCTTTAATATTTTTATTGGTAAAAGGAGCTGTTTGTTGTTTTGCCGTTTCAAAATAAGGCTTACCCGTTTGCCAAATAAGTTGAATGTTATTATCGGCCAGTTTTTGAAGATCGGGTCCAAGTGCTTCGTTAATCCCTTTCGCACCTAAACTCCCCCCTACTACCAGAATTATTTTTTTTGTTCCATCTAATCCAAAGAATGCTAGTCCTTCGTTCCTCTTCTCTGTTACGCCCTGAATATCCTGCCGTATAGGATTACCTGTGAGGATTATCTTTTCTTTTGGAAAAAACTTATCCATTCCTTCATAGGCAACACATATAGTATTTACTTTTTTGCAAAGAATTCTATTAGTAATGCCAGGATACGAATTTTGTTCCTGTATCAAAGCCGGAATGCCTTTAGATGTCGCCGCTCTCAAGAGTGGGCCGCTGGCGTAACCGCCGGTACCTACCACCACATCAGGTTTGAATTCGTTCAGGATTTTTTTTGCTTTTAACAGACTGGAAATAACTTTAAAGGGAAATGATAAATTAGAAAGCGTGAGTTTGCGTTGAAGGCCACTGATCCATAAACCAACAATTTTATAACCGGCCGCCGGAACTTTTTCCATTTCCATTCGTCCTAACGCTCCGTCCTAACGCTCCAACAAATAAGATCTCGGCAGTGGGAACCAATTTTTTTATTTCGTTGGCTATAGCTACAGCCGGAAAAATATGACCACCTGTTCCACCTCCGCTTAATATGACTTTGAGTTGGTTCAGAAAAAGTTCTTTAAATTGTTTCTACTTCTTTGTCGTTATTACTGCGACTAACGCTTAAAATAATTCCAATAGCGATACAGGTGAACCAAATGGAAGTTCCACCCATACTTACCAGTGGTAATGGCTGACCCGTTACCGGAAATAAATTTACGGCCACCGCCATATTTACCAGTGCCTGAAAGACCAAGCTAAATGTTAACCCTGCCGCCAAAAATCCACCAAAGCTTTTATCGGTATCGCGAATGATCCTGATGCCACGAAATAAAAATATCATATATAAAAACAAAATGCCAAATCCCATCCACAAGCCGTATTCTTCAATAATAATGGCGAAAATAAAATCGGAGGATGCTTGCGGTAAAAAAGCGCGTTGCGTACTATTACCCGGTCCTTTACCTATTACACCGCCGGTTGCGATGGCAATTTTTGCCTGTTCGCTTTGATAATTACTTTTTGTATCGCCGGTTGAAAAATTTTCGAGTCGTGCTTTCCAGGTCGTACCTCTTGGAATAGCGTTGGGAAATTGCCAAACTACAGTACCTAATAATAAAGCGAACGCCATACAAAATCCAATAATGTATAGCATGAATTTCATTTTAACCCTTCCTACGAACATTAAGAATAAACAATTGGCAAATAATAAAGCAGCAGTTGAGAAGTTGGCAGGCAATATTAACGCGCAAATAACTCCGATAGGAAGAAGTAAATACCTGAACAGTGATTTAAATTCCTGCAACTCCACCTGCCGTGTAGTGAGTACCCGGGCCACATACATCAGCAACATTAATTTTGCAATGTCGGATGTTTGAAAGGTTAATCCAATACCCGGAACTTCGAGCCATCTGCTGGCCTCCCCTGAACTTACTCCTCTTAATAATGTATAGATCAATAGAGGAATAATCCCAATACAATAATGACCAAGTGTTTGAATAAATAATACTCCGAATTTCCCTGCTTAAATTTATGAGCCAATGTAACTACAGCGCTATATACTACTAATGTAGATATAAGCGAGAGTAAAAACATTACAGCCCATATCACCTTATCACCTTTTAAGTAGGAAAATAATTTCATTGTAACTTATTTTTAGGTTGTTTTTACAAACTTCTAACTCCGGCTTTAAATTGCATACCACGATCTTCGTAGTTTTGAAACAAGTCGAAACTGGCGCAAGCCGGCGACAATAGAACCACATCGCCCTTTTTTGCTAATTTATAAGAAGCCAATACCGATTCGTGGGCGGTTTTAACTTCCACAATTGAGTCAACAACGCCTTTAAACGCTTTTATCAATTTTTTGTTATCGGCACCTAAGCACACGATGGCTTTTACTTTTTCTTTTACAAGGTCAACCAATTCGTTGTAGTCGTTGCCTTTGTCTTGACCACCGCAGATCCATACAACCGGTTTTTGCATACTTTCCAAAGCATACCAGGTAGAATTAACGTTGGTAGCTTTTGAATCGTTAATAAATTCAACGCCATTTACCGAAGCCACAAACTCGAGGCGGTGTTCGATGTTTTGAAAATCTTGTAAACTTTCGCGGATGATCTCTTTACGTACATCAACGATACGGGCTGCCAGTGAAGCGGCCATTGAATTGTAAACATTGTGTTTACCTTGCAGAGCTAATTGTTCAATTGTCATAATTAAGGGATTTGGGTTTTTATAATTGATTGTTATTTGGTTTCCTGTTAAAAAAGCGCCATTTCCTTTCAACTCGTGTTTTATGCTGAAAGGAATTTTTTCGGCTTTGATCTCATTACTTTTCATGAACGTCTGCATCACCATATCATCATCACAATAAACAAATGCGTCGTGTTTAGTTTGATTTTGTGTGATCTTGAATTTTGACTTGGTATAGTTCTCAAATTTGTAATCGTAACGATCCAAATGATCGGGAGTGATATTCAAAAGCACCGCCACATCCGCTTTAAACGAATACATATCATCGAGCTGAAAACTGCTTAATTCCAAAACATAATAATCGAAACTTTGGGTAGCTACCTGATATGCAAAACTCTTTCCCACGTTTCCGCCTAGTCCTACATTATAACCTGCTTTTTTAAGAATGTGATAGGTCAATAAAGTAGTTGTGGTTTTACCGTTAGATCCGGTAACACATATCTTTTTGGCATTGGTATAACGGCCGGCAAATTCTATTTCGGAGATAACAGGAATATTTTTGGCTTTTAATTTTATTACCATATCGGCTTTATCGGGTATACCCGGACTCTTGATCACTTCTGTTGCGTTCAGGATCAGCTCTTCGCTATGCTTCCCTTCTTCAAAAACGATATTGTGTTCTTTAAGGGGTTGTTTGTATTTGTCTTTTATTTCGCCTTTATCCGATACAAAAACATCATAGCCCTTCTGTTTAGCCAGTATTGCACTGCCTACCCCGCTTTCGCCGCTTCCTAATATGACCATGCGTTTCATTTATCTTAATTTCAACGTTACTATTGTGAGTACTGCCAATGTGATTCCGATAATAAAAAAACGCATCACGATCTTTGATTCGTGCATTCCGGTTTTTTGATAATGATGGTGAAGCGGTGCCATTTTAAAGAGGCGATGTGTTTGTGCATATTCTAAACCTCTTCTTCTTCTTTGATATTTGAAATAATATACCTGTAGGATAACCGCCAGACTTTCAATTAAGAAGATGCCACACAAAATTGGGATCAATAATTCCTTACGAATAGCTATAGCAAATACCGCAATGATGCCACCAATGGCTAAACTTCCGGTATCGCCCATAAACACCTGCGCGGGAAATGCGTTGTACCATAAAAATCCAACACATGCCCCAACAAAAGCTGCAATAAACACCACCAACTCGGCTGTGTTTGGCAAATACATAATGTTCAGATAATCGGCAAACACCATGTTACCCGAAACGTAAGCTAGTATGCCCAGCGTTGCGCCAATAATAGCGCTTGATCCTGCCGCTAATCCGTCGATGCCATCAGTTATATTGGCACCGTTAGATACAGCGGTTACCACAAGAATTACCATCGGGATAAAAATGATCCAGCCGTATTTGTTGCAATCATCACATAACCATGAAATGAATTTTCCGTAATCCAATTCGTTGTTCTTGAAAAAAGGAATTGTTGTTTTTAATGTTTTAATCGGTTTATCAGCGTATTTCGCCACTTTCATGTTCTGTTGTTTATGAATAACGTTTTCAGTGGACATACTGATCGCTTCTTTCGAATTAGATTCGATGCGCTCTTTTATAACCACATCCGGATGGAAATACAGAACGCTCCCAACAATAAATCCAATACCTACTTGTCCGATCACTTTAAATTTGCCTTGCAAACCTTCTTTGTTCTTTTTAAATACTTTTATGTAATCATCTAAAAATCCGATGCCGCCTAACCAAACTGTTGAAACCAGCATCAGAATAATGTAAACGTTATGAAGTTTGGTGAATAATAAAGTGGGGATAATGATAGCAGCAAGAATAATTAAACCTCCCATGGTTGGGGTGCCGGCTTTTTTTGTTTGTCCTTCTAAACCTAACTCACGAATAGTTTCACCAATTTGCTTACGGCGAATAAATTCAATGATCCTTTTACCAAACACCAGCGAAATAATAAGCGAGGTAATTAATGCCAATGCCGCACGGAATGAAATGTATTGAAACACCCCTGCTCCCGGGAAATCCATTTTATCTAAATATTGAAACAGATAGTACAGCATTTATAATTCAAGTGTTTTTATATTCTCTTTTAAAATTTCGAAATCATCAAAGGGATGTTTTACACCTTTGATCTCCTGATATTTTTCGTGGCCTTTACCCGCAATTAAAATGATGTCGCCTTTTTGCGCTAACGTGCAGGCTGTTTTAATAGCTTCTTTCCTGTCGCTTATTCTTAAGGTCTTTTTTACGTCCACTGGTTCCACACCCTTTTGCATTTGGTTCAAAATTTCTTCAGGATCTTCGCTACGCGGATTATCGGAAGTAAGAATTACTTTATTACTGTATTTACAGGCAATGTTTGCCATGATAGGCCGCTTGGCATTATCTCTATCGCCACCGCATCCAACAAGTGTAATTACCTGCTCGTTTCCGTTCCTGATATCTTTAATGGTTTCTAAAACATTCTTTAAAGCATCGGGCGTGTGCGCGTAATCAACAATACCAATGATACCGGTATTTGATTTTACATATTGGAAACGGCCATCGGGAGCATTAAGATTACTAAGAGTGGTAAGAATATTTATTTCGTCTTGCTTTAACAAATGCGCCACAGCGTAAACAGCCAGCACATTGTAAGCATTAAACGTACCGATCAACTTTACCCAAAGTTCTTTATTGTTTATTTGAAGGAGCAGGCCGTTCAAATGGTTCTCAACTATCTTGCATTTATAATCGGCAATATTTAAAAGGCTGTAGGTGTGCTTACGGGCTTTAGTATTTTGAAGCATTACCAAACCGTTCTTATCGTCTTTGTTAGTTAAAGCAAAGGCATGCTCCGGCAACGTATCAAAAAAATGTTTTTTGGCTTTGATGTACTCGTCAAACGTTTTATGATAATCTAAATGATCGTGTGTTATATTGGTGAATACGCCTCCTGCAAAATCAATTCCTGCGATACGGTTTTGTACCACCGCGTGCGAACTAACTTCCATGAACGCGTACTCGCATCCTTTCTCTACCATTTTTGCCAAAAGTTCATTGAGCGCTAAAGCATCGGGTGTTGTGTGTGTAGCAGGAATAATTTCATTATCGATCTTATTTTCAACTGTTGAAAGCAAACCAACATGATTCCCCAAGGCACGGAATAAATTGAACAATAACGTAACGGTAGTGGTTTTACCGTTAGTTCCGGTTACACCAACCAATTTTAATTTTTGTGAAGGGTTATCAAAATAATTACAAGCTATATAACCTAATGCCAAAGTTGAATCTACTACCTTAACATAGGTAACGCTGTCTTTTTTAATTTCTGGCAACTCTTCGCAAACAATGGCTGCTGCGCCAGCGGCTGTTGCGGCATCAATAAAATGATGGCCATCGGTTGAAGAACCTCTGGTGGCCACAAACAATGTATCTTTCTTTACTTTGCGCGAATCAAACGTTACCGAGGAAATAGCGATATGCGTAGAGCCTATCACTTCTTCGAGGCGTGCTTTGTATAATATGTCGCTTAATAGTTTCAACTTAGTATTAAACTTATTTTATCTCCTTTAATAAATTTTTTTCCGGCAGTAATGGATTGTTTCTTTACCGTTCCCATTCCAAACAAACGCACCTGAAAACCATTATTCTCTAACAGGTATAATGCATCTTTGGCCGACAAGCCTTGTAAATTAGGAACCACTCCTTTTTTGAGAAGGCTCTCCATTTTGTTTTCTACCAGTACCACACGTGTGGTATCATTCTCGAACTTGCTTACGTATACATTCTCTTCGGTAGTTGTCTTAGCGGGAATAGAGAACGACTGGCAAACTTTTTCGAGTTCCTTATTTTGCGTTTTAATGGTTTGAGGTGCTTTGGTTAACAGTGTATTCTTTATATTGATAGGTTCAATAAAATCTAGTCCGCTTGAGTATACTTTTTCCGAAATCTCTTTAAAAACCGGACCGGCCACTAAACCACCATAATAAATACCATTACTTGGCGAATTAATAATTACGATGCAGGTGTAGTGAGGATTGTCGGCGGGAAAATATCCAACGAAAGAGGCTTGATAGATGCGTTCACCTTCTTTTCCATAATTTCCATTCTTGGCGATCTGCGCCGTACCGGTTTTTCCACCCACCTTAAATGCCGTAATATTCAATCCTTTTCCGGTTCCGTTCTTCACTACTCCTTCCATTAATTGTTTGGCTTTTGCAATTGTAGAAGGTTTTACAATTTGTTCTGACATCACATCCGTTTTAAAACTTTTTACTGTGATACCGTTTTGTTTTATTTCTTTCACAAACTGTGGCCTAACCATCTTGCCGTTATTTGCAACGGCGTTATAAAGTGTTAGTGTATGAAATGGCGTAATTAAACTTTCATATCCAATGCTGATCCATGGTAAGCTGGTACCGTACCAATCTTTCTTTTTGGTTTGTTTTATATATGGAACCCCTTCACCCGGAATCGATAGTCCCATTTTTTCATTTAAATGGAATGAGTACAGTTTATTCATAAACTGCTGAGGATCTTTTGTAAAATATTTGGTCACAACTTTGCTTATACCAACGTTGGAAGAAGTTTCAAAACATTGCTGAACCGTTAAGGTGGTAGTTTTAGGAGGGTGTGAATCTTTCATCTTACGGTCGTAGTACATACACTCACCGTTACCAACATGCACTTTTTCATCCAAACTAATATCAAATTCGTCAATGGTAGCAAGTAAGGAAGCGAGTTTGAATGTTGATCCCGGTTCGGTAGGATTACCAATCGCATAATTTAAACTTTCAGAATAAACAGTTGAGTCTTTTCCGCCTCTGCTTAAATTAGCGATCGCTTTAATCGCGCCGGTCTTTACTTCCATCAACACAGCGCATCCGTGCGAAGCGTTGTTTGCTACAAGCGCTTTTAATAAAGCATGTTCGGCCACATCCTGTATATTGATATCAATAGTTGTATACAGATCGCTTCCATCTTTTGGTTCCACTTCACTTTCATCGTTAATCGGTCGCCAAACATCGCCCGCTATTTTTTGCATCAGGCGTTTTCCATCTTCACCTTTAAGTATTGAATCAAATGCGCCTTCTAACCCAACCGGTTTTATACCCGGACGGGATAAACCTACGGTACGTGCCGCTAACATTTGAAAAGGTCGTTCGCGTTTATCGGTTTGAAGCGCAACCAAACCTCCCCGTCGTCCTCTTCTTAAAAGCGGAAATGTTTTAAGTGTTTGAAGATCTTTGTAAGAAACATTTCGTTTTAACACCACGTAACAGTCTCCCGACTGACGCGCGTCTTTCAATAGCTTCAAATATTCTTTCTTACTTTTATCGTTGAATAATTCGCTTAGTTTATAAGCTAAAGAATCTTTGTTGTCGTTAAAGGTCTTTTTATCAATTCCCGGCGCGTTAACGTCTACTGCCACTTCGTAATATGGTAAAGAGGTTGCTAATAGATTTCCGTTGGCGTCAAAAATATTTCCTCTTACCGCTTCCTGTTCTACTACTTTAGTTGTAATACTTTCGGCTTTGGCTCTCCACTTATCACCTTCTTCAAACTGTATCACAAAAATTTTGTACAAAATGGTAAGAGCAAATACGCACATAACAACATATACTAGATATGCGCGGCTCAATATGTCTTTTTTCTTTTCCATTTTATTCGGTAAAATTTTAGTTGTCTTTTTTAGAGGATCTAACGGTGTTGGTATCAACCTGGATCTTTAATGGTGGCACCACCGGTTCTTTTAATCCCATGGGCTCGGCCGATTTTGCCACCTCGCTTTGTTTGCTCACAAACATGAGGTCGGATTTTGTAGAAATGTATTCTGAACGCAGCTCTTTTAACTGATTGGAAACTTTATTCACCTCGCGGATCTTATCATCGGCATAGTAACCATTAGCTATGTAAAGAATAGCTATAAGCGCAAGGAATAAGATGAAAGGAATGTGTTTTAAGGTCTTTTCGTTTGTTAAAAAAGTACCGCTAAAAACGGCCGAGAGGCCTTTAGCGAGTACACCTTTTTTTCGAGATTTAGGGGGAGTCGTGTCCGCTGCTGAATTTTTTGATTCAACATTTTGAATTTCTTTTTTTAAATTTTCCTGTTTAGGGACTTCTCTAAACTTGTTTGACACTATTTTATTTGTTGTTAATTATAATTTTTCTGCCACCCGTAACTTTGCGCTGCGAGCTCTGTTGTTTTTTTCTATTTCTTCTGTTGTAGGCACAATTGGCTTTGATGTTATTAGTTTGAACACCTTAGTACTTGTTCCATACACCAGATCTTTTTTTTCGATGCCTTTAACATTTCCGGTCTTCATAATGTTCTTTACCAAGCGGTCTTCTAGACTGTGATAAGACATTATTACCAATCTTCCTCCGGGTTTTAAAACTTCCACGCATTGTGTTAAACATTCTTCGAGTGCTTCCATTTCTGCGTTTACTTCCATCCTAATGGCCTGAAAAACTTTTGCGAGGTATTTACTCTCATCAAATTTTGGTAAACAGGGTTTTATCAATTGTTTAAACTCGTCGGTTGTCTTTATAGGTCCATGAGTTTCGCGTTCGTTACAGATCAATTTTCCCAGCTTACCTGCATTTTGCAACTCGCCATAATTTCGGAACATGGCAATGAGTTTATTTTCGTCGTACTCATTGATCACTTCAAATGCTGAAAGCGAATTTTTCTGATTCATCCGCATATCGAGTTTTGAATCGAAGCGGATCGAGAATCCTCTTTCGGCCACATCAAATTGATGGGATGAAACGCCCAAATCGCCCAATATGCCGTCTACTTGTGTAACCCCGTTCAACCGCAAATAATTTTTAAGGAACCTGAAATTTTGCGGGATGAATGTTAGGCGTTTATCGTCGGGAACATTTTTTAAAGCATCCTCATCGTGGTCGAAAGAAAAAAGTTTTCCATCTTTACTTAGGTGCTTCAAAATCTCTTTCGAATGTCCGCCTCCCCCAAAAGTGAGATCAACATAAATACCGTTTGGTTTAATGTTAAGGCTATCAATACAAGAATATAAAAGAACGGGGATGTGATAATGACTACTCATCATCCTCATCATTAAAATTCAATCCGCCCAGCACATCTTCGGCTAACTTTTCAATATTTATATCCTGTGATAAGAATTCTTCGTACAATTTCTTATCCCATAATTCTATTACGTTGTTGCTACCTAAAACTTTGAGATCAGATTTTATTTCGGCGTAATCGGTAAGCGCTTTTGGTAACAGGATCCTACCGGTATTATCAGCCTCGCATGCAGTAGCGCCACCTGTAAATTTTCGAACAAACACATCGTTGGATTTTATGAGGCGGTTTAGCTTGCTCAATTTTTTATTGAGTTTGTTCCACTCGGCCACCGGATAAAGCACTAGGCATTTTTGATGAAGGTTACGGTTGATCACAAAACCCTTTTCAAAGGCACCATCCAACTGCTTCCGGAGGTTAACCGGAAACATGATGCGGCCCTTGGCATCGGCTTTACAATCAAATTCTCCTATAAGGCTTATCATCAGTGTGTTTTGAGTGATTTGGCCCAAAAATACCAAAAAATTTACCACTTCTTACCACTTTCACCCATTTTTTACCACTTTTGTTGAAAACTTGTTGGCTGTTAATAATTTTTGTGGTTCTTTTTTAAGTATGAATTTTTGTGTGACCTGCCGTGAAACCTAGTATTGACAGGGCTTTCGGGGCATTGGGCTCAGATGTGAATTCGATTTTTTGTCTAAAAATTGATGGAGGGATATTAACAAGCCTTTGCTAACTTTACGCGATTCAATGACTCATAAGAAACACGTTGATATTGAAAAGGTACTTAAGACGAAAAGTCCGAAGCTTCACAAATATTTACCGGGCTTTGTTCTCAAATATATCATCAGAAAAATACATCAGGATGATATTAATCGTGGGATAAACGAGAATAAAGATAAATACGGTCACGATTTTAATAAGGCTGGATTAGATCATGTTGGCGCTAAGGTGAAATGGCATGGTCAGGAAAACATTCCTTTAACAGGAAAAACAATTATTGCGGCCAATCATCCTTTAGGAGGATTAGACGGAATGGCATTGATCCACGCGGTTAGCACTGTAAGAAAGGACACCGTGTTTTTTGTGAACGATGTTTTGAAAAATTTAGAGAATTACGGGAATTTATTTGTTGGTGTAAATAAGGTGGGCAATACGGCGTCTTCGGCGTTAAAAGTGGTAGTAGATGAATACTCTACGGAAAAGGCTATTTTGGTTTTTCCGGCCGGATTGGTTTCTCGTATGCAAAAAGGAAAAATTAAAGATCTTGAATGGAAAAAAAGTTTTGTAAGTAAAGCGGTGCAGTATGGCAGCCCTATTATTCCAACATTTATTCACGGACAAAACTCCAAATTCTTTTACAACTTCGCTTATTGGCGTAAAAAGCTAGGCATAAAGGCAAACATTGAGATGTTCTTTTTACCAGATGAGATGTTCAGTCAAACCAATAAAGACATTCACATTGAATTTGGTAAACCCATTTTACCCGAGTGGCTAGATGATTCGCACTCGCACAAACAATGGGCGCAGATCATTAAAGAGTATGTTTATTCGGCTGAATTCAAAAAAGGAATTCCATTTGACCGATACATCAATCGCTGATCTTGCTAACCTGTTGAAAATTTATTTTCTTTCCCTCTTAATTTGGATTTAACTTTACCGTATGACGCCGAGGGAAATCCAATATAGAAAGAACTGTGAGATACTTAAAAAATATATTCCTGAGCCTACCGTAGAAAAAATTTCTGTTTGGATTATTGAATTTGATTTCAAATTAAAAATAAAGAAAGAACGGAACACAAAATTGGGAGATTACACTTCGCCTCAAAACGGGGGCAATCATTTAATCACCATCAATCATAACCTGAACAAATACGCTTTTTTAATTACACTGGTTCACGAGATCGCGCACCTGACCACATATAATAAATTTAAAAATACAGTTGCGCCACATGGACAGGAATGGAAAAATGAATTTAAGTTGTTGATGCAGGATTTTATGCAGACAGAGATTTTTCCGGTTGATATACTTTATGCTTTGCGGAAATATCTACAAAATCCTGCGGCCGCCAGTTGTAGCGATACGGATCTGCTCAGGGCTCTGAAAAGTTACGATACCAATCAGGATCAGGTTTTTTTAGAACATCTACCTTATAAAACGACTTTCTTATATAACGGAAATAAAGTTTTTGAAAAAGGTGAACGCATCAGGAAACGGTTCAGATGCATAGAGATCTCTACAGGGGCGGTGTATCTTTTTAATCCATTAACAGAAGTGGAATTGTTCGAAAAATTAGCGCACAATCAGTGAAGTTGGCAACACGATCATCGACTTATTGGTTTGTTTTTCATCAATAATATCCAACATCAATAGCGTGGCATTTTTTCCAATTTCATCAACCGGCTGCGATACAGAAAGTATAGGCTTATCCACCAAATTGAATAATTCAATATCGTCAAAACAGGCTAATTGAACTTTATCATAGAATTTACTGATGGCTTTATCTTTGAACGCTTTTAAACAAGCGGTGGCAAGGTTATTATTTAGTGAATATACCGCATCAATATCAGGATGCAGATAAAACATTTTTTTAAGAGCACTTAAAGTATCTTCCTGGATCTTACTAAAATTGATAGGAACCACAAAATCATCTCCTAAATTTAATTCTTGTTTTGCTATTGTGTCGTTATAACCTTTAATACGGTCATCGATTGTACTGATATAAGATGGCGTGATAGAAAGACATAATATTTTTTTGCATCCTTTTTTTACAAGGGCCTCTACGATCTCTTTTGATCCTCCATAGTTATCAGTAACCACAAAGTTGCCGTTAAATAGCGGTAAGATCCTATCTATAAAAACAATTGGCGTTTTGGTAAAGCGGACATTATTAAAATACTCGGCATTTTTTAAAGTAGAAGCAATAATTATTCCATCAACTCCTTGCTGATTAATTAGCATGTCGATCAATTTACGCTCACGCTCTTCATCTTCATCGGTACTACACACCATTAAATTGTAACCGCGGTCAAATAATGTGCGTTCAATATTTTTAGCAATGGTTGAATAAAAAGGGTTTGAAATATCGGCAACTATAAGTCCAATAAAATTACTTTTACCGGTTCTCAGTGCTTTTGCAAACTTATTTGGTGTGTAATCAAGTTTTGCAACCGCATCTAAAACTATTGCCTGCGTTTTCTTACTAATACCATATTGATCGGCTTTTCCGTTCAGCACCATAGAAATTAAGGTTTTTGAATACCCTAATTGCTTTGATAGATCTTCTAATTGTAAACGCTTCATAGGCTTTTGGTGAATCTAAATTATTTAGAAAAAATGGATATTTAACTAAACATTTTAGTAAATATATTTAATTAAATTGATTTAGTCAACCATATCCCTCTCAATTTCGACGAATTATCTGTTTTTTAGGCATAAATCCTAAATCTATTTAGATTTACAGGGGTTTTTGTAAAAAAGAACCTTATTTTTCTAAAAATGCCCGTATTTAATTGAACATATTATGCGTAAAAAGTGTCTTTGTTAATAGTAAATAATTAGTTTTTTACCCGCCGGGTTTTGTATTTATAATAAATCCATTACGTTTGCTCCACATTTTTATGAGCGCGTCACAAAAAACAAAAGATCTAAAGGTTTCTCATTTGGCCGAAAAAATAATTGGCTCCGAAATCATTAAACTGGCTGCCGAGGTAAATGAAAAGATCAAGCAAGGCGAAAAGATCTACAATTTAACTATTGGAGATTTCAATCCTAAAATATTTTCTATTCCGGCAGAATTAAAACAAGATATTGTTGACGCGTATTTTGATGATCAGACAAATTACCCAGCTGCCGACGGTATGTTGGAATTACGCCAAGCTGTATCAAACTTACTTAAACAACGTGGTGGGTTGGATTATAAATCGGATGAGATCTTAATTGCCGGTGGGGCACGTCCTGTGATCTATAGTATTTTCAGAGCATTAGTAGATCCAGGCGACACAGTGATTTTTGCCGTGCCTTCGTGGAACAATAATCATTACACGTATTTGAACGGCGGTAAACCCGTTGTTATTGAAGCTACAGCCAAAGATAATTTTATGCCTAAGGCTTCTAATATTAAACCTTACGTTAAAGACGCCACTCTAATTGCGCTATGTTCTCCTCAAAATCCTACCGGAACTGTTTTTACAAAAGAAGGTTTGGAAGAGATCTGTGATCTGATCTTAGAAGAAAACAACCGACGCACTGCTGATCAAAAACCGTTGTACTTAATGTATGATCAAATTTATTGGGCGCTTACTTTTGGTAACACCAAACATTATGACCCTGTTAGTTTACGTCCTGAAATGCGTAATTACACTGTTTTCGTTGATGGCATCTCAAAATCTTTGGCCGCAACCGGGGTGCGTGTTGGATGGAGTATGGGTCCTAAAAAGATCATCGATAAAATGAAAGCCATTCTTACGCATATTGGTGCCTGGGCACCAAAG
>JBGASH010000256.1:0-3768 GCA_044229775.1 Bacteroidia bacterium | reverse complement strand
TTTAAATGTCATAGCCTGACCAGTACATATGGTAAAAGTAGGATATGAAAAATCAGATACAGGGACACAACCTGAACCCGGATTGATGATACCAGTAGCTATGAGGTTGCCGTTAGTTGATAAATTATTGCGGCCCATAATGGCTGAGTTGATAGAAGTGTTCATACGATTAGATTGCCCGATGGTAAACATGTTGCTGCAATACGAGTAATCCATAAAGTTTTGATAGTTTTCAGTAATGGTAGCATTACAAATAGCAGCGGCTGAACTTGAAGGGCAAAAATTCCATCCTTTTGTAATTGGTGTATCGCTAACGCCATCGTTGCCACATGAAACCCCTGGTTGATTGGTCCCGCCCCAAGTGTGTTGCAGGTTGAACCAATGGCCCGCCTCATGTGATAAAGTATGTTGTTTATTTGTGTTACTGGCACCTATACTACCAACGTAATCATACAATGAAACTATTGCATCAAAGGCGGCAGGGACAGATCCAGGAAGAAACGTATAGGCGGCTGCGTTTTGACCGGTATTAATGGACCTAACTACATAAATATTCAAATATTTATTAGAAGGCCAGATATTAACAAAATCACTGGCGGCTCCTGTATGATCGGTGGCATTGGTAAACATTCGGGTAATTCCAGTGGTACAGTTTCCATTTGGATCTTTAGTGGCCAACTGAAATTCAAAACCAACATTCGCAATTAATGGTTTGAAAACGGCAATCGTATTTGCAGTATCCGCATTTTTTTTGCTGTAATCAAGATTCATTATGGTTATGGCATTTTGAATTTGGGCATCAGTAATATTTTCGGCGCCTCCCATATGAAGTACATGGAACACAACTGGAATAGTGAAGTTTGTTGAGGCAACTGTATTTGAAGGTTTATTGGCCTTAGCGTACCCGGTTTGAAAATCGATTTGATCTTTAAGGCTTGCCTCTTCCTGCAACTTTAAGTAATTGGCCTTTAATTCAGGATGAGCATCAAACCAAATTTTCATGGCTTCATCCGTAAAGCAATGCTTTTGTTGGGCGTTAAGATTCAAGGATCCTAGGCCAATAAGGGCAAATAGTATAAGTTTTTTCATTCGTTTGAGTTTAGCTGTTATTTATATGTTATAAAGTTAAGAATTTTAATTTATTTCCCGTTAATTTGTGTAAATTTTAACTTATGAACTCTTTTGAGCCACAAGAATATAAAATAGGGATCTTAGGGGGAGGCCAGCTTGGCAGAATGCTCATACAGAATGCTATAAATTATAATTTGAATATTTCTGTTCTCGACCCCGATGGAAATGCCCCCTGCAAAGCCATCTCAAATTTCGTCAAAGGCAGTATTATCGACTACGACAGTGTCTATAAATTCGGCAAGGATAAAGACGTTATTACCATAGAAATTGAAAATGTAAATACAGAAGCATTAAAAGCACTTGAAAAAGACGGAAAAAAGGTTTATCCGCAACCGGAAGTTATAGAATTGATACAGGATAAAGGCCTTCAAAAAATGTTCTATCAGCGTAATAATATCCCTACCGCCGATTTTTTTCTGGTGGAAAACAAAGAACAGATCGATAAGTACAAAGATTTTTTTCCTTTCTTTCAAAAACTTCGTAAAGGCGGATACGACGGAAAAGGTGTGGTAAAATTAAATAAACCGAATAACCTCGATCAGGCCTTTGATGCTCCAAGTGTTTTAGAACGTTTGGTAAATTTTGATAAAGAAATATCGGTGATCGTGGCCCGAAATGCCAATGGCGAATGTAAATGTTTTCCGGCGGTTGAATGTGAATTTAATCCCAAGGCCAATTTAGTGGAGTTCTTGTTTTCGCCGGCCACCATCAAAAAAAATATTGAAAAAGAAGCCAACGCCATCGCAACACTTTTAGCCGAAAAATTAAAGATAGTAGGATTATTAGCCGTTGAATTTTTTGTTACCAAAGAAGGAAAAGTATTAGTGAATGAAATTGCGCCGCGCCCACACAACAGCGGGCATCATACCATCGAGGGTAATATTGTTTCGCAGTTTGAACAGCACTGGCGCGCCATCTTAAATTTACCTTTGGGCGATACTTCTATTGTGAAACCAGGCGTAATGGTGAATCTTTTAGGAGAACAGGGTTACGACGGACCAGCGAAATATGAAGGGATGGAAGATGTTCTGAAATTTGGCGGTGTATACATTCATTTGTATGGAAAGGTCAATACAAAACCGTTCCGAAAAATGGGACACGTTACCATTTTAGATGACGATATGGTTAAGGCGAAGCAAAAAGCCAAAACCGTAAAAGCTTTATTGAAGATTATTGCATAAACTGTTATGAAAACTTTTTTTTGGATATTTTTTTTAAGCATCAGCACTGTTTTTTCGCAGGTCGTAGATGAAGCGTATGTGATCACGAATTATGGTAAGAAAGAATATTCGATCGTTATGCGCGATGGTGTAAAGTTGTTCACAACGGTGTATTCACCCAAAAATTCAACAACAAAAAATCCTTTACTAATAATTAGAACACCCTATTCGTGCGCACCTTATGGGGCGGAATTTTCGCCACGACTCTGGTCAACAAACTGGAAGAATTTTGTAAAAGAAAATTACATAATAGTGGTGCAGGATGTACGCGGTCGCTGGATGAGTGAAGGTGAGTACATGGATGTTCGTCCGTTCAATGAAAATAAGAAAACAAAGAACGAAATTGATGAGGCCAGTGATACTTATGACGCGATCGACTGGCTTGTAAAAAATATCCCTAACAATAATGGAAATGTAGGGGTATTCGGTATTTCTTATCCCGGATTCTATAGCACTATGGCCGCCTTAAGCAATCACCCGGCATTAAAAGCGGTGAGTCCGCAAGCACCGGTTACCGAATGGTTCCTGGGCGATGATTTTCATCACAACGGGGCTTTTATGTTAATGGATGCCTTTAGTTTTTATTCGGGATTCGGACAACCGCGTCCTAAGCCAACAACTATTGGCAGGGCGGGTTTTACATTTCCTACCGACGATAAATATAAATTCTTCCTCGAAACCGGACCACTTAAGAATTTCACAAAACTTCTGGGAGATTCCATTAAATTTTGGAACGAAATTATGGATCATCCTAATTATGATGATTTTTGGAAGAAACGAAATGCACGGGCGGCTTGTAAGAAAATTGCCCCTGCCATGTTAATTGTTGGAGGGAATTTTGACGCGGAAGATTGTTACGGAGCATGGAATCTTTATAAGGCTATTGAAACGCAATGCAAAAGTACCAGTAATAAGTTGGTAATGGGTCCGTGGTCACATGGTGGTTGGAGTAGGGGTGAAGGCAGTTATCTTGGTAATATTCGCTTTGGGGCAAAAACCTCAGAGTTTTTTCAAAATGAAATAGAAGTACCGTTCTTTAACTATTATTTAAAACAAAAGGGCATTGGCAATAGTCTTTCGGAAGCAACTATTTTCTTTTCGGGTATAAATGAATGGAAAATGTTCGATCAATGGCCACCGTCAAACGTGCAAAATGTATCAATGTATTTAACTCCAAACAATAAATTATCGTCAAAGCCCGCTCCCGAAAATAATTTATTCTCGTCGTATATCAGCGATCCAAATAAACCGGTTCCATATTCCGGCAACGATAACGCTTTAGCGCATCGCACACGCGAATACATGACCGACGATCAGCGTTTTGCTGCAAGTCGTCCCGATGTTCTGGTGTTTGAAACAGATGTATTGACAGAAGACATGACCCTTGCCGGCCCAATTACGGCCGATCTTAAAGTGG
>JBGASH010000255.1:0-3789 GCA_044229775.1 Bacteroidia bacterium | reverse complement strand
AGAGCATTTGGAGGCTACCAGTAAGTTCTATGATGGCTTGAATGGTTTAATGAAAAACCTTCACGATTCTCTTGATGATACTAAAACCTATCGTCAGGAAATGTCTAAATTATCATCTAACTTAACTGCCTTAAACTCTGTTTATGGTAACATGTTAAGTGCAATGAAGGCATAAGAACTTAAAGGAAATAACCTAAAGGTGTAACTATATATCTTTATTGGGTTATATTCTTTGAAGATCATTAATTTTTTAGAGTATTAATTAAAATAAAATTGAAATAAAATGGCAGGTGGTAAAGAAACCCCAAGGCAGAAGATGATTGGTATGATGTATCTCGTACTAACGGCGCTTCTTGCTATGAACGTATCTAAGCAGATCCTTCACGGTTATGTTAAGGTGAACGAGAGTATTGAGAAGTCGATAACAAACCTTGAAGAAAACAATAAACGCATAAGTGAATCTTTCAAAGCAACTATCAATGGTAATAAAGCTGCAGAGCCTTATTATACCAGGTCGTTAGAAGCGATGAAAATGGTAGAAGAAGTGTTTAATTATATTTCTACCATAGAATCTAAAGTTATTGCTGAAACTGAAAAGCCGGAAAATCCAAAAGCGGCTGATACCATGAACTTAAAGAACATGGAGAAAAACGGTAGCATCGATAATTATGATATGCCAACACACGTTTTAATTGGTGCCGAAGCAAACTCTCCTGAATCAGGACCGTTAACTGCATCCGAATTAAAAGGAAAATTAAATGGTTTGGCGGATAACCTTATTAAATTGGTTGACAAAATGCAAGCTACAAAAGGCCAAAATTTTTTAAAGACCGATTACGAAGGTTTGATCGATAAAATTAAACAGGTTAAACCAACCGATAGCGGATTAGAAGAAGATGGTATCAAGCAAACCTGGGAAACCGAAAACTTTTACCATTTACCAGAGGCTGCTGTTATCACTAACCTTAACAAAATTAAGGCCGACATGAAAAACTTAGAAGCTGAAATTCTACAGGTTTTCTCTGGAGCAAGTTGGTAAATTGGCTATTAAATTTGACCGATTAACAGCTAAAGTAATCGCGCCTTCGTCTTACATTCAATCAGGACAGCCTTACAAAGCTGATATCTTCTTAGCGGCTTCATCTTCTCAATTAGGTGATAAAGACCTGGAAATTTTAATTGGTTCCGATTCCTTATCAAAAGGCGCTGGTGGTACAGCTATTCCAATTGTGGCCGGCGAAGGTAAATACGAAGTTCAAACTGGCGGACAAGGAGAACAAAAATTCAACGGGGTAATTAAATTTAAAAAGCCCGATGGTTCTTTTGATTACTTCAACTTTGCTTCAACTTATATGGTTGCTGCGCCTGCTGTTGCAGTTGCTGCCGAAAAAATGAACGTACTTTATATTGGTGTTGATAACCCAATGGTAGTTTCTGCCGCCGGTGTGGCACCAACCGACCTTTTAGTGAACTTTACCGGTTGTGGTGCTACAAAAACAGGTGGAGCAGGAGGTAAATTTGTTGTTAGGGCTACTACTCCTGGTACCATGATGGTAAGTGTTTCTGCAAAAACAAAAGACGGTACAAAGCCTCAGGGTAAACCTACCGCATTCCGCGTTAAGAAAATTCCAGATCCAACTCCAAAATTAGGTGGTAGACTTTGTCAGGGTATCCTTGATTTCCCTAAAGTTCAACTTGCTTCTATTGGTGGTATGGGTGCTGAGGTTCCTGGTTTCGACTTCGACGTTAAGTTCCCTATTCAAAGCTTTATTTTTAGTGCCAGCGTAAAAGGTTCGTTAAAAGAATTTACTTGTAACGGAGCTAACTTATCTGCTGATGCTAAAGCAGTTCTTCAAGGACTAGGTCCTGGAGGTAAAGCTTATTTTGAGGACATTAAAGTAAAAGCTCCTGATGGAACTATCAGGAAATTACCTACGGCTTCAATTAAAGTAAAATAAAAAATATGAAAAAAGCTATCCAACGATTAATTGCAGTTATCTTTTTAACTGTATTTAGTGCAAAAGCCCAACCTGGTGTTTTTCAACCGGGCGATTACAGAGATGGTATCTACGATAAAGAAAACTCTGTAGGCAGAAGGTTTATTCCATATACCCACTTACGCGAAGGCGATGTGGCTTGGGAAAAACGCGTTTGGCGCGATTTGGATATGCGTGAAAAACAAAATCACCAATTATATTTTCCAACGGAAATTGTTAATGGAAGGATCTCTTTATTTCAATTATTATCTAAATCTATCCTTGCCGGACAAGTGATCGCTTTTGAAGACGAAGAGTTTTTGATCCCATCTGAAGCATCAAGGGTAAAAGATAAACTTAAAAAGTGTGACTCTTTACCTGAAACCAGTTACGATGCTGATGGTAACGAAAGAACAACTTCGGTTTGGAGCTGTGACTCAACTTCTATCTTCCGTCAGGTTTTAAGATTTAGTATGAAAGAAGATTGGTTCTTCGACAAACAGAAATCGGTTTTAGAGGTGCGTATCCTTGGATTGGGTGCCAAACAGTACATCGAGGAAAAAGAAGCCTACAAAGACCTGTTTTGGGTGTATTTTCCGGCTTGCCGACCTATCTTTGCCAAGAACGAAGTATTCAACCCTAAAAACGACTCTGAACGACGTACCTTTGAGGATATATTCTGGAAAAGACAATTCTCTAGTACCGTTTATAAGGAAACCAACGTTTACGACCGCTTAATGCTTCAGTATTCAAGAGGTATTGATGCCTTGCTTGAATCGGATCGTGTGAAACAGGATATCTTTAAATGGGAACATGACCTTTGGAATTTCTAACGAAATTTAAATTATATAAAAGCCGTTCCAAACAGGAACGGCTTTTTAGTTTATGAATGAACGTATCTTTTAAAAAACCAGGGATTATTAATTTTATGGCCCTTTCTTTTCATAAAACACTTTTTAGTTTTTTGCTTGTCCTTTTTGCCGGCGTTGGGATAGGTCAAAACGTTAAGATAAAAGGAAAGGCCCACTCATCGCATATTAATAAACCGGTTGAGCTTTATAGTTACAGCGATCTGATAACATATACACAGGTTAAAGAGGCCATTGATACAGTTGATAAGAATGGCTATTTTGAACTGGATCTTAAAATTAAGAATACCGAGGTGGTTTTTTTGAAGATCGACAACCTGGCCGGTAAACTATACATACAACCCGATTTTGTTTACGGCGTTACTTTCCCATCGCGTGATACATTTAAAGTGCGATCCACCGAGAGTGAAGAGTTGGTTAACCTTGGAATTTTGTCGGCAGACACCACCGAATTAAATACCCTCATAATTGATTTCAATAATCAGTACGATAAATTCTTCGCCTCTGCAGCAAAAGAGTTTCTTAACAAAAAGCGGATCTATCAAAAAACCGATAGTCTGCAATTGTTATGCAGTAAACGTTACGCTAAAGTAAAGAGCCCGTATTTTAAAAATTATTTAAGTTACACCTTTGCCAATATAAACGCTAATGCTTCGCGCGGCAAAAACTATTTGAAAGAAAATTATCTGCACGATAAACCGGTATTGCATAACCAATATGAGTACATGGAATTCTTTAACGCCTACTTTAAAGGATATCTGGACGCTATGTCAACCGCTAAGCCAGGCGAAACCGTTTACCATTTAATAAATTCGGATGGAAAGTACAGTGATCTGGATGCTTTTATGAAGACGGATAAACTATTAGCTAATGAGACCTTGCGTGAATTGGTGGCTATACGAAATCTCTGGGATTATTATTATTCGCCACAATTTGACACCAAG
>JBGASH010000254.1:0-3802 GCA_044229775.1 Bacteroidia bacterium | reverse complement strand
TGTAAAACTTTACCAGGTCCTACCTCTGTAAAGGAAGTGGCGCCGTCGTTCACCATTTGCATAACGGTTTGGGTCCACCGTACAGGTGCCGTTAATTGCGCAATAAGATTTTTCTTAATTTCATTTGGATCTGATACGGCGTTAGCTGTTACGTTCTGGTAAACCGGACAAACCGGTACACTAAAATGGGTTGAATTGATCGCGGCTTCCAATTCAACACGGGCCGGTTCCATCAAAGGCGAATGAAATGCGCCTCCAACCGGTAAAACTAAAGCGCGTTTTGCACCCGCTGCCTTCATTTTTTCGCAGGCAATGTTGATCCCCTCTTTACTTCCAGAGATCACTAACTGCCCCGGACAATTATAATTAGCCGCCACAACAATATTTCCGCCGTTCGATATCTCTTTGCAAATGTCTTCTACAACTTTATCATCTAAATTCAATATAGCCGCCATGGTAGACGGATTTATTTCACACGCTTTTTGCATAGCCAAAGCCCTTTTATAAACTAACTTAAGTGCATCCTCAAAAGTGAGTGTTTTATTGGCAACAAGCGCCGAGAATTCGCCGAGTGAATGCCCCGCCACCATATCCGGCTTAAAACTATCGCCATGAGTGGCCGCTAAAATAACCGAGTGTAAAAAAATGGCTGGTTGTGTAACTTTGGTTTGTTTTAATTCCTCCTCTGTTCCCGAAAACATGATATCGGTAATTCGAAATCCTAAAATGGTATTCGCTTTTTCAAAAAGTTCTTTTGCTAAAGCCGAATTCTCGTAAAGGTCTTTTCCCATCCCCGGAAACTGGGAGCCTTGTCCTGGAAAAATATAAGCGCGTTTCATCCTGTTAGTGATTATAGAAGGCTAAAGTTAGAAGAAATTTGTAATAAAAAAAGGAATTGCTAAAGGCATTTAGTTAACCAATAGCTGTTAATTATGAACCAAAATATTCGTAAAAATGGGCGCGGTTATTTATCCCTCTTTTTAAGCCACTCCGTAACTGCCGGAGCCAGCTCTTTTTGAGATTTACTTCCTACAAAAACACCAATATGTCCGCCTTTAAAACTATAAAGTTCTTTATCCTTACTGCCAACCAAATCATTAAGCGGTTTGGTGGCGGCCGGTGGAACCAGATGATCTTCGGTAGCGTAAATGTTAAGTAAAGGACAAGTCAGATCCTTAAGATCTACTTTCTTACCCCCTACTTCTAGCGTTCCCTTAATTAATTTATTTTGCTGGTAAAGTTCTTTCATGAATTGACGGAAACATTCACCGGCCTGGTTAGGACTTTCACTGATCCAGCGTTCCATCCTTAAAAAGTTCAATAATTTTTCTTTATCATCTAATGTACTAACCATGGCTTTCTGTTTCTGAATTTTCATCATGGGTTTTAGCATATCAAAGCCCTGATTTAAAAAATCACCAGGTATTAAACCGTTATAACCTTCTACCAACTTATCAAAATCCATATCCTTACTCCAACGGAATAAAAGTCCATCGTTAGTGCTGAAATCTATTGGTGTAACATGTGTTACCAGATTTTTTACTTTTTCGGGATGTAAACAAGAATAGATTACGCTTAGTGTACCACCCTGACAAATACTTAGGATGTTTACTTTTTCAACGTGATTTATTTTCCGAATGGTATCAACACAATTATTAATGTAACTGTTCACATAATCTTCAATGCTAAGGTAGCGATCAGCTTTAGTAGGATTTCCCCAATCGATCAGGTATACATCTAACCCCGCGTTCAATAAATTTTTGATATAACTGCGATCCGGTTGAAGATCTAACATTTTATAAGTATTAACCAAAGCGTAAACAATTAATACAGGCGTTTTATAAGTAGCTTCGGTGTCTCTGTTATATCGGTACAACGTTAATTTATCTTCATGATAAACGGCTGTTTTTGGAGTTGATGCAATATCCACTTCTTTAATTTGCTGAAGCGTTTCATAACTCTTCATCATCTTCTGGCTTATGTCGGCCATCTCTTTTAGCAAGTTATTTTCCATAGTGTATAATCTGTTTTAAATATAGTATTTTTTTTGAATGAATGACCATTTTTTAGATGAAAAAGATCCTTTTTAGGGAACCATTTCCAACGAATTGTTGGTTAGGAAAAATTCGGTTGTAGCTTTATCGATGTAAGCGGCATTTTGTGCGCCCACAGAGGTAAAAATCACTCCCAAACTATCCGTTGGGATCTTATCTTTATGGAAACTAAGTCCTACTTCGAGTTCTATCCATACATTTCGTTGTAATTTGCTACAATTAATGTATATAGGATATTCGTCTTTTTGGGTTTTATCAGTATTGTAAAAGGTATAGGTTACTGCTATCGTATTAATGTTATCGCACAACTTGCACCAAAACGATGTTTTTAGTTTCGTATAATCGCCGCCAATAAAAAAATCAGGGATCTTATATTTCATTTCTGCCGAAATTGGTTGTTTATTGTCAATTAGTAGCGAACGCCGTCCTTCAAAACGATCTTGATCTGTAAAACTATTCAATTCAAAATCCTCGGTAAATGCTTTTTCTTTAATAATAATGGATGGCGGAACGGGAAATATGTTACGTGAACGAGTTTCAAAAAAAGAACCCCAATAATATTTGCTGTAGGTATAATTAGGATCCAGAATGCCGTTTCGCAACTGAAAGGCCTTTAGTTGAAAAAACACTACTGCCAGGAATGCAAGACTTAAAACAATTTTATTTAGTACCGTTTTTTTAAGGAGGTTGTACAACAAGAATCCCAATAAGAGAGCTAAGATCCCGCTAAAATCTACAACAGTGCGTGTAAAAATGCTCCAGTACCACCAGCTGCTGTATAGATAAATAACGACAGTGAAAAACAGAAGAACGAACAGTACCGATCTTCTATTCCGGAAAAAGAAAAACCCCAAAAAAGAAATGAGCGCGATGGGCACATACAAAAACCATCCGGCATGATAGCTTATCGAAATATCAAATACGCGCGGCGCTTTTTCGAAATGAAATTTTTCGCCGGTATAGGTATTCGGAAAAAAGGTTCCGGTTTGTGAATATAAGAGTCCGAATTGGTAGATAAGAATGGCAAGGCACAAAACCAAAGGCAGGATTAATTTTTGGTCAAGTTTGAATTTTTTCAGGAAAAATTGTTTAAAGCTGAGATCATTGGCTACAAACGGAAGCGCCAGTAAGAATAAGACATTAAGCGGTCGCAAAAAGATCACTATTAAAAAACAAAAGCCAAACCACATCAGATTTTTGGTTCTTTCTTCACCTTCATTAAAGAAATTATAGGCAAAATAAAGGGCGAGGGTGATAAATGTAAAGGAATAAGCGTGAGTGAACGAGTTAAAATATACCGAGTATGAAAAAAGATTTGTGCCATAATAGATCATAATTGGAACAATAGCGGCAATAAGTTCACTCTTAAATAACTTAAACAATAATTTTCGTAAGTACCACAATCCAATACAGGTGTAAACGACTGCCGCCAGCCCTACTCCAACCTGGTATAATACCGAAAAACCATCGGCCGGCAAACCAAATAATTTTGACAAAGCGTGGGCAATGAAGAAGAACGGCAACCATAAAAAAGAAAGTCCGGGATAATATTTATTAATGCTTTTATCCTTGTAGGTGGTCATAAAATTTTCGAGAGGCGTTGAAAAACTATTGTAAGAATAATATTTAGGATAAACCTCGTTCACCCATTTAAAATCAAGGTTAGTATCATGATGGATGAATTTGGCGGGCAGATACACATAATACCCTATTCCATCGGCGGTAATGATGCGATACCAGGATGAATT
>JBGASH010000253.1:0-3806 GCA_044229775.1 Bacteroidia bacterium | reverse complement strand
TATTAGTTACATTTATAAACTATTTCAACATTCAACTGTTCAAAATGAAAACGCCCGAAGAAATAAAATTACCGATTGGCACACAGGCGCTCATTTTATCGAAATTGTATTATGGCGCGTTAAGTAAAAGTCTCGAAAAACTGGATATTGAACGTTATTATTCGGTTCTATTGTTCATTTATCATAACACCGGTTGTTGCCAGCAGACCATTTGTGATAATCTCCGGATCGATAAAACCGCCATGGTGAAGGTACTCGATTACCTTTCTAAAGCCGGTTGTATTGAACGCAAAACGAATCCGAACGACCGGCGCGAGCATTTCATTTCTATTTCCAAAAAGGGGCACCGCCACGCCAAAGAGATCATAAGATCGTTTACCACGCTCGACGAAAAAGCGTTCCTGAATATCAGCGAAACCGAACGGAAGGTGTTTAGCAAAGTACTAAATCACATTTCGGATAACCTCGAACATTTGCCATCCAACAACTTATTCTTTAATTATAAAAAAACCAAAAGAGCATGAAAAAAATACCAACATGGATGATCATCTTAGTGGTTTTTGCGCTATTAATAGCAGTAAAGTTCATTTTTCTTGGAAAAAAAGAAGAGAAAAAAGACCAAAAAGACGCTAAAAAGATCACTGAAGTTAAAGTTGACACCATAGAAAGTAAACATTTAAAGAACATTCATCAGTTAACCTTCGGTGGCGATAATGCTGAAGCGTATTTTTCTCCTAACGGTAAATACATCACTTTTCAAAGTAATAACAAAGCCTGGGGACTTGATTGTGATCAGATCTATTTCATGGATCTGAAAGAGGCCCTAAAAGATAGTACTTATACACCTGTGAAGATCAGTACCGGACAAGGCCGCACCACCTGTAGTTATTTTATGCCTAACAATAAAAATGTGCTTTATGCTTCAACGCATAAAGGCTCTAATGCTTGTCCCCCAACAGTAGAAATAAAAGGGAAATACCTTTGGGCGGTTTACAAGGATTACGATATTTTTGTGAGCGACCTGAAAGGAAACGTTTTGAAACAATTAACCGATGCGCCGGGTTATGATGCTGAAGCAACGGTTTCGCCAAAAGGCGATAAAATTGTTTTTACAAGCGATCGCAGCGGTGATCTGGAACTTTGGACCATGGATATTGATGGCAAGAATTTGATGCAGGTAACACGAGGTTTAGGTTATGATGGTGGCGCCTTCTTTTCGCCCGACGGAAAAAAACTGATCTTTAGAGCGAGCAGACCAAAAACCGGTGATGAGAAAAAAGAATATAAAGATCTTCTGGCAAAACATCTGGTGGCCCCGTCTAACATGGAGTTATATACTTGTAACGTTGATGGAAGTGATTTTAAAAAGATAACCGAATTAGGTAAGGCCAATTGGGCGCCGTTCTTTAGTCCCGATGGTAAGAAGATTATTTTTTCAAGTAACCATCACAGCAAAAAAGGTTACGATTTTCAATTATGGATGATAAATACCGATGGCACAGGACTTGAGCAAATTACCGATCAAAGTAATTTTAACGCATTTCCTATGTTTTCTCCTAATGGTAAAAAGCTGATATTTTCCTCGAACAGAAACAACTATGGAACGCACGATACCAATTTGTTCATTGCCGATTGGGAACCGTAATTTTTCTTAAACACGGAGGGTTAATAAACCCCTCTATTTCGCCGCCTTATTCCGTAAATTTTAGCTAAATTTAGAAAGCTTTTAAGCGCGTAAATGAAGGTCTTACTTTTGTCCGATACATACTCAGAGCATACCGAAAAATGGGCCTTTGGTTTGGCATCAAAAAACATTGAAGTAGGATTGTTCAGCTTTAATAAAGCTTCTTATAAATGGTATAACGATAAGAAGAATATTACGTTATTGTTTGAGCCACCAAGATCCATCAATGCTACTTCTACATCAACCAAGCTTAATTATTTTTCTTACCTCCGAACTTTAAAAAACAGTATTAAAACATTTAAACCCGATATTTTGCATGCGCATTATGCTACCAGTTACGGGTTAATAGGAGCGTTAACCGGTTTTCATCCTTACCTTATTTCCAGTTGGGGGACCGATGTGATGAAATTTCCTCAAAAGAGTGGTATTAATAAACGATTGCTAAAATATAATTTCAAAAAAGCCGACGTGCTTTGCGCCACGTCTAATACCATTCGGTCTTACATAAATGAAGTTATTGAAAAGAAGGTAGAAGTGATTCCTTTTGGTGTTGACCTCAATGACTTTAAGCCAAAACCCGTAAAAAGCGTTTTTAATGAGAATGACTTTGTAGTAGGAAGCATTAAACCACTTGAAAAAGTATACAATATTGATGTTTTGATAAATGCCTTTGCAAAATTATCAGGCAAACACCAAAATTTGAAATTATTCATTATTGGAGAAGGAACCGAGGAACAGAAATTAAAGCACCTATGTAATGACTTGGGTATTGATAAAAACGTGGTATTTACAGGACGGGTTAATTTTTCGGAAATAAGCAATTACTTTAACATGCTTAACGTTTTAGTGAATATAAGCGATTACGAAAGTTTTGGCGTAAGCGTTATTGAAGCCATGGCCTGCGAAAAACCGGTAATTGTTACCAATGTGGGCGGCTTGAAAGAAATTGTAGAAAATAATACCTTTGGTTCGCTGGTACAGGTTGGTAACGTAGATGAGACGGCAACAGCTATTGAAAAATATTATTTGGACAAACGCTTGTCGGAAGAAACAGGGAAAGCCGGCAGAAAAAAAGTAGAGCAGCTTTATAATTGGGAAAATAACCTCGCTCAAATGATAAAAATTTATCAAACCTTAAAACCAAATTAAGTGTACATTAAAGCCATAAGCGGAAAAGAGGAGAATTACAAAAAACTGATAGCGGGTATTGGTAGTGTTTTCAATTTGCCTGAATGGCTGGCTATATACGATGAGGCGCTTTTGGTGAATGGTATTTTTAACGATAACCATGATCTTATAGGCACTTTCTTTTTGTTTAAGAGTAAAAGATCGGGACTAACGTACATTATCACCCCACCTTATTCACCCCACATTGGCTTATGTTATGTTAATCCGGCACAAAGTCAGTCGAACAGTTTAACGTTCGATAAAGATGTCATCACTTTATTAAAGGATCATTTAATCACGCTTAAGGCCAAACTACTTACTATTGCTTTGCCGTTCACGGTTACTGATACTCAGCCGTTTTATTGGGATAAGTTTAAAGTAGTGCCAAATTATACGTATAGGTTAGGGTTAAATAAAACCGAAGAAGAATTGTTTAATAATTTAACTTCCGAGAAAAGAAAAAGCATTAAGCGTGCAGAAAAAGATAATATTGTTATCGAAAAGTGTTCAGACTACAAGATTGTAAAAGCGCTTATCGAAAAAACCTTTAGTCGTAAAGATAAAAGTGTTAGCGAAAAATATCTTCAAAAGATCTTGTTTCAATTTTCAAACGAGCAGAATTCATTTGCATTTGTTGCCTATAAAGATGGTAAACCTTCTGCTACTACGTTTTGTATCCACTACAATGGAACCTCATATTATTTGTTTGGTGGATACGACGAGGCCAATAAGCACCATGGCTCGGGTGTAAGTTGTATGTGGCAAAGTATACTGCATGCTAAAAAGATCGGGATCACCACTTTTGATTTTGAAGGAAGTATGTTGCAGGAAGTGGAAAAATATTTCAGGGAGTTTGGTGGAGAGATGGTGCCTTATTATACCGTAAATAAAGCCTGGCTCCCTATTGAAGTGTTATTAAAACTAAAATTACGGAACAGGTTCTGATGAAAGAACA
>JBGASH010000252.1:0-3901 GCA_044229775.1 Bacteroidia bacterium | reverse complement strand
GGCCTTCATCAGTCCTAATCAAACCATTGCTTCTTTAGTGCAAACCAAACCGCTTTTCATTGAATTTTCGGTACCTGAAAAATACAGTGGGAAAATAAAAAAAGGTACAACTATTACTTTCTCTTATGAGAACTCCGGGAAGGTTAAAGAATATGAAGCCAGAATTTACGCCATAGAACCAAAAATTGATGAAGCCACAAAAACATTGAAAAGTCGCGCGCTTTATAACGGTGATCAGGAATTTTATCCCGGAAGTTTTGTAAAAGTATTTGTTGATCTTGAAAAGGATACTAACTCCCTGATGATACCTACTCAAAGCATTATCCCTATACTTAAAGGACAAAAAGTACTGGTGAGCCGTGGCGGTATTGCCGAAGAAGTAAAAGTGATTACAGGTATTAGAACAGAAGATAAGATACAGATCCTGGAAGGTTTGAACGCGGGTGATACCGTTCTTACAACCGGTTTAATGGCGGTCAAAAAAGGAACTCAACTTAAACTTATTGACAATAAATAAATGGACTTAGCCGAATTAAGCGTTAAACGACCTGTTCTGGCTACAGTGATGTCGATCATCATTGTGCTGTTCGGTGCCATTGGATTTAAATTCCTTGGTGTGCGCGAATTCCCTTCCATCGATCCGCCTGTTATTACCGTTAAAACCAATTACACCGGCGCCAATGCCGAGATCATCCAGTCGCAAATTACCGAACCGCTCGAAAAAGTAATAAATGGTATCCAGGGTATCCGCATGATCTCTTCATCATCCAATCAGGGATCAAGCAATATTACCGTCGAATTTAATTTGAATACCGATCTGGAAGCCGCCGCCAACGACGTTCGCGATAAAGTGTCGCAGGCCGTGAGACAGTTACCTCAGGACATTGATAACGCGCCGGTAGTAACAAAATCGGATGCCAATTCGGATGCGATTATTGCCATGACCATCGAAAGTGATACGCGGTCACACATGGCGGTTAGCGATTATGTTGAGAATGTATTAGCGCAAAACCTTCAAACCATTCCGGGTGTTAGTAATATTCAGATCTGGGGAGAAAAAAAATATTCTATTCGCATCCGCATCAAACCAAAAGAACTGGCCACTTACAGCCTTACGGTACTCGATATTAAAAGCGCCCTGGATAAAGAAAACGTAGAGCTGCCTTCCGGGAAAATCGCCGGTAACTCTACCGAACTTACCATTAATACCAGCGGCAGGCTCAATACCGTTAGTGAATTTGAGAATATGATCGTGAAACAGGATGCCGAACAAGTGGTGCGTCTTGGCGATATTTCTTTTGTGGAATTGAGTCCCGCCAACGAAGAAACTATTTTAAAACAATCGGGTGTACCTATGATAGGTTTGGGTTTGGTGCCTCAACCCGGGGCCAATTATGTTGAAATTGCCGATGAATTTTATAAACGCTACGAACAATTAAAAAAAGAATTACCAAAAGATTTTAAAATAAATGTTTCGGTAGACAACACCCGCTTCATTAAAAAATCCATTTCGGAAGTGGCCGAAACCCTTGCTATTGCTTTAACATTGGTGATCCTCATCATCTTTTTGTTTTTTCGCGACTGGCTAATTGCCTTCAGACCACTTATCGATATACCGGTTTCGCTTATTGGCGCGTTCTTTATCATGTACTTAATGGATTACTCTATTAACGTTCTAACATTATTAGCCATTGTATTGGCTACCGGTCTTGTTGTGGATGACGGAATTGTTGTTACAGAAAATATTTTCAAGAAAATTGAAAAAGGTCTAGCGCCTAAGGCAGCGGCCATTGAAGGTACCCGCGAAATTTATTTCGCCGTAATTTCCACTTCTCTAACACTGGCTGCCGTATTTATGCCTGTTATTTTTTTAGAGGGATTTGTTGGGCGGTTGTTTCGTGAGTTCGGCGTTGTTTTAGCAGGGGCCGTTCTTATTTCGGCTTTTGTATCTTTAACCCTCACCCCTATGCTTAACGCTAAATTGGTGAGAAAAGACCCAACCAAAAGAAGCCGTTTCTATTTAATGACCGAACCTTTTTTTGCGGGACTTGATGCCCGCTTTAAAAATTCCATCACCGATTTCCTTACCAAAAAATGGTGGGCCTTTATAATCATACTTCTTTCGTTTGGCGCAATTTTTTATTTTGGTTCACAATTGCAATCAGAACTTTCACCATTGGAGGACCGCAACTGGCTCCGCATGACCTATACCGGTCCTGAAGGAAGTTCATATGAAAATACCGATGCGGTAATGGACAAGCTGTCAAAATTTATTTCCGATTCGGTTCCCGAAAAAAAAGTTTGTTTAACCGTTACTGCTCCCGGCTTTGTTGGTTCAGGCGCTATGAACAGTGGTTTTGTGAGATTAGCGCTAGTGACGCCGGATGAACGAAAACGTTCGCAGCAGGAAGTTGCAAACTTCATCAATAAAAACCTTTTCTTGTTTCCTGAAGGTAAATTATTTGTGATACAGGAACAATCCATTTCGTCGGGTGGCGGACCTAGAGGTGGATTACCGGTTCAATTTGTTTTACAGAATAATAATTTTGATAAGATCCGTGAGGTATTACCAAAATTTATGGACGAGGTTGGTAAAAACACCACGTTTCAGGGTTTTGATGTAAACTTAAAATTCAATAAACCCGAACTCATTGTTGAAATTGAGCGAGAAAAAGCGAAAACATTGGGCGTTTCAATTGCGGACGTTGCCCAAACCTTGCAGCTGGCGTTAAGTGGACAACGCTTCGGCTATTTTTTAATGAACGATAAACAATATCAGATAATAGGGCAGGTTAATCGCGAAAACCGCGATGATCCTTTAGATCTGAATTCTTTATATGTAAGAAATAATAAAGGGGAGATGATCCAGCTCGATAACATCACCACCACACACGAACAAAGTAGTCCACCGCAATTATACCACTATAACCGTTATCAAAGCGCTACTATTTCGGCGGGATTAGCGCCGGGCAAGACCATTGGCGATGGTATTAAAGAAATGAATCTTATTGCTAAAAAATTATTGGACGAAACCTTTACTACATCGCTTACCGGTTCGTCGCGCGATTTTGCCGAAAGTTCTTCCAACATTTGGTTTGCTTTTGTTTTAGCACTGGTATTGATCTATTTATTGCTTGCTGCGCAGTTCGAAAGTTTTGTGGAGCCGCTTATCATTATGTTCACGGTTCCTACAGCTTTGGCCGGTGCCATTTTTTCACTATGGTATTTTAATCAAACTTTAAATATTTTTAGTCAGATAGGCATGATCATGTTGATAGGATTAGTGACCAAGAACGGGATCCTTATCATTGAATTCACAAACCAACTTCGTAAAAAAGGTTTGTCCGTAAAAGAAGCGCTCATCGAAGCCTCTTCGGCACGTTTACGACCGATCTTAATGACCAGCCTCGCTACAATATTAGGCGCTACTCCTATCGCGCTCGCTTTAGGAGCGGGTGCTAAAAGCCGTATGGGAATGGGAATTGTAATTATTGGCGGTTTATTGTTATCGATGATATTAACCCTTTATGTTATTCCTTCCATTTATTCGTATTTGATAAAAGACAAAAAGAATGAATCGTAAACTGTTTCACATAATTACGCTTTTTGTTTTAGCTAACGGTTTCGTGATAGCTCAGGAGATGCTGAATATTGAAGATGCCATAAAGACCGGGCTTGAAAAAAATCATTCGGTATTGATCTCAAAGAATGAAAAAGAAATTGCCAAAGCACAGAATAACATCGGCAACGCGGGTATGTCGCCCTCTGTTTCTTTAAATGCCAACCTTAATTTTGCCGATGTTAATTCGCATCAGGAATTCAGTACCGGAACCATTCAGGATAAAACCGGCGCCAACTCTAATGGCTTGGGCGCTTCGTTAAACGCGTCGTGGGTGGTTTT
>JBGASH010000015.1:0-30651 GCA_044229775.1 Bacteroidia bacterium | reverse complement strand
GTGTATTGGCGGGAGCCGCTACTCCTTGTGTGCCGTAGGTCGCTGCACCGTTAGGAACGTTAGCGCCTTTCATCCAGGCCCATTGTCCTGTACCGGGATTATATTTCCACATGTCATTTAAACTCCCGCCGGTTGCAGCCAATCCGCCGAACATCCAGAAATTTCCTGCGGCATCGCAAAACGCGGCATCTGTTTCACATCTCGAAGCCGGATAATTGGTAGCGGCAAAAACACCTTGGGTTCCGTAATTTCCCGTTTGCCCAAAAAGCGTACTGCTTCCACCCATCCATGTCCACATGTTTGTTGCAATATTATATTTCCAAAAATCATCCAACCATCCGATTCCAGCGGTAGAGTTTTTACCGTATCCGCCAAATAACCACAAATTTCCTTGATTATCGGCCCATGTAGCTGATGCAAAAGCGCGACCGCCCGGAAAATTACCCGGAGCTGCAACGCCAAGTGTTCCGTAAACGCCCGATGAATTTGGGGTTGAAGGACCTTTTATCCATGTCCACTGATTTGTTACAGGATCAAATTTCCATAAAGCATTTGCATTATTACCAAACCCCCCTGCACCTAAATGCCAGAAGTTACCTTGCTGGTCAACCCACTCACCGGCCCCTTCGTACTGTGCGGCAGGTTTGTTGGTGGCAGCGGCAACCCCCTGCGTACCATAATTAGCCGCTTGGTTCGGAATATTATCTCCCGCCATCCAGGTCCACATGTTAAATTGCGCACGGCTGCTCAAATTGAAAATCAAAATAAACGCGAGAACGGCGCTTTTTGTAAATAGGTTATGTTTCATTTGTGTGTGATTTTAGTATTTTTTGATTCGGATCTTTCAGTTTCTTCTTCCAGCTCTTCTCTTTCTTCCATGGTCAATATTTTTTCTGAGAACTTACCGGTTTTATCTATAAAAAAATTCTTGCTTCCTTTTGTAACCGCGGCCTTTTCATTATAAAACACCTGGGCATCATCGTATTTCATTGGAATTTTAATAGTGCCGTTTGCATCAATGAATCCCCATTTCTGTGTTTTCACAGGAGCTAAGCCTTCCGAAAAATTTTTAGCGTTGGTAAACTGGAGTGGAATAATTACTTTACCGGTTGGATCAATAAAACCATACAATCCACCTTTTGCAACCCGTGCCAAAATCCATTTGAAAAATCGTCGGCTGCATCATAATCGAAAGGAATCACCGCTTCACCTTTTTTATTGATGAATCCGCTTTTGTTTTCCCTTTGTTACGCGCGCCAAACCGTTATAAAAAACAGAAGCATCATCATAATCGAATGGAATTACGACAGATGGCTGGTATCCGATAAAACCTCTTTTATTGTTTTTATTACCAATGCAATACCGTCAGTAAAATCACTACCGGCATATAAGGCATTAACTACAATGTCACCACTTTCGGTTTGTATCCACAGCGACTATTGTAATAAAAACGCTGAAGCTCTTGTGCCTGAATGACAATTCCGGCAACAAGTAAGAGAAAAGTGAGTTTATATTTAAGCCTAAATAGCAATCAGCTTTTTATTTAATTTATTTTATCAAAGTAACATTACCACTCAACTCGTGTGATTTTCCAAACACATTGGTTAAATTGATCTTCCAGATGTAAGTATCTTCCTTGGATAATTTCCCTTTGTACATTCCATCCCAACCATGACCAAAATCGTTGGTCATCATTAACTCTTCGCCCCAGCGGTTAAAGACGCGTAATTCGTATTTAGTGATGCCAAATCCTTTTTGGCTGGAATACATCATTTAATCCATCACCGTTAGGAGAGAAAACGTTTGGCACATAAATACCGTAATCTTCGCCTACAATGATGGTGCGTACTATGGTATCCAAACAGCCGTGATCGCTGGTTGTTACCAAAGCAATGGCGTATGTTCCCGGATCGTTGTATTGGTAAACCGGATTTTGATAATTGGAATGTGGTTTTGGCAAATTCATAAAATACCAATCCCATTTCGCGATCTTAGCTTCGTGTGTAGCATCTGTAAAGATCACATCGTCATTGATAATTGGTTTTAACGGCGAGTAATTGAAATCGGCAACTGGAATTGGATAGGATTCTAAACTGTAAGTTACCGAAGACACACAACCATTATTATCGGTCACGGTAGCTTTCACGGTATATTCACCGGCAATGGTGTAACAACGATCGGTATTATTTACATTGCTGGCAAAAGCGCCATCGCCAAAATCCCAGCTGCAACTTTGCATAGTTCCACCACTGTTACTAGCGGTAAAGGTCATACAAAGCGGAACGCAACCTTTATTGTTGCTGGCTGCTATTGCCGGAACCGGCAGCGGATTTACAATTAAAGTTCCGGTAACAGGTAATGAACTACAGCCAGATGAAGTGTTGGTTCCAACAACAGTTAAAATTAAATTAGTTGTTCCTGCTACACTATAGGAGCTTCCTGAATAATTAGCAGGCATCCATTTATAAGTTTCGGCGCCGTTCGCAAAAAGCGTTCCAACATCCCCATAGCAAATAGTTTGATTACTAACTGAAATAAGCGGAATAGGATTAAAAGTAAGATTAACATTGCTTGAGGCCGGACATCCATTATTGTCGGTACAATTGATGATGTAATTGTAAGTTCCCGG
The DNA here is from genome assembly GCA_044229775.1 of Bacteroidia bacterium. Taxonomy (GTDB): domain Bacteria; phylum Bacteroidota; class Bacteroidia; order B-17B0; family Aurantibacillaceae; genus JAHEYG01. The sequence goes on along the minus strand of JBGASH010000015.1, from coordinate 28,022 downwards.
AATTGTTTCAGCTACATTTTGCGAACTGTTGGTAGGTCCGGGTGACCATGTATAGGTATAAGGACCTGTACCACCTGCTCCGAAAGAATTAAGATTTATAGTTGATCCCGCGCAAATACTGGTAGTGCTGGAGTTAATGGTAACAGTTAAAGGCGTTGGTTGAGTAATGGTAATTGCGGCTGTACTTGTACAGAAAGCGCCATCCATTACAGTTACTGTATAAGATCCGGCAGGAAGATTAACCGCGTTACCTGTGGCCTGACCGTTAGACCAGGAGTAAACGTAAGTTCCGGATCCGCCGGTAACGGTTACACTCGCTGATCCATTTGTTTGCCCGAAACACAACACATTGGTTCCGGTTGCAGTAGTAGTTAAAGTATTGGCAAAACCAATATTGAAAGTTACCGTCTTAATACAACCCGCCGCATCGGAAATGGTTAATGTTTGAACGCCCTGACTTAGTCCGGTAGCAACAGAGGTTGTTGATGCGCTGCTGGTCCAGTTAAAAACAAACGGCGGTGTTCCTCCGGCTAACGTTGCAGTGGCAGTACCTAATGCAAAACAATTTTTAGCTGTTGGCGCTACAGTAACGCCCAATGTTGGTGTTTGAATCACAGTAGTTGTAGTTACGGTTTGACCGCCCGGACATAATCCCGCCGTAACGGTGCAAGTATAAACGCCACCTTGATTTACTACTGCGGTAGCGGTATTTCCCCCGCTCATAATAGAAGGGCCCGACCAGGTATAACTGGCAGCGCTGGTAGTAGTAGAAGCAACAACGTTACACGTAGGATTGCTGCAACCAATAGGGCCGGTATTAAACGAATTGGCTGTTAAAGAAAAACAGTTTGGGCAAGAAGCAAAATCGCCGGGGTGAACAATATTGTTGTTATTTATTGCTAATGAAAAGTTAATAGTTGAACCGGTAATTACACCGGCAAAAAAACCGGCAGTATTTCTAACATAAACGGTGCTTCCAACCACTGCAAAACCACCGCCGGCAAATGTACTTGGCATACCTGTCATTGTGTAAGTACAAACCAGATTTCCCGCGGGGTTATAAACGTTCATCCATTGAGGCGTGGTACATTTGATGATAGTAAAGTTGCCATTGCAATCGCCGGAAATATCGTAAGGACCTCCGCCGGAAAATCCGGGAATGGTGAGAATTAACACGTCATTTCCGGTACCGTTATAGCGATAAACCTGACCAGTGCCTCCAACCAGATTATAAATGTTACCACCGCCGCCGCCAAGATTCACAGCTGCGCCATTAGTAACAGAATGGCCGGTGTTTACCCAAACAGCACCATTCCACCATTGATAAGTATTTCCAATGATCGAATAAAATGTTGGAGTAAGTGTACCGCCATTGATATTTGGGCCGAGGTATAAACCGGTACCTCCACCCGGAATACCGGTACTTGAAGGATTGGACGCGCTTAATGGCAGATTGGGATTGTATATTTGAATTGGTGAAGTGTGAAAATAGATATTGGTGCTGGGGCAGCTTGGAATATTGAATTGTGAGAACAATTTACATGCTGCAAAAACCAGAGCAAAAAAAAGGACGTGTTTTTTCATTTTATATCAGTATAATTAATCTTAGATCAGTTAATAAAGATAATGAAAATTGGGGGGCAGGCCCCTCTTGGTCAATAAGCTTTTATGACAATTCAGTAACTAATAAGCCTTATTCACTCAATTTCAATAAATAATAATGAAAAAGCCGCCTAAAAAGGGCGGCTTTTAACAAAAAAATAAGGCAAATTTTAGTGTTTTGAAAGATAGTCGGCAACCCCTGCATGGCTTTCTTTCATACCTTCTTTTCCTTTAACCCAGTTGGCAGGACAAACCTCGCCATTTTCTTCGTTAAATTGTAAAGCATCTAAAACGCGGATGGCCTCATCCACATTTCTACCTAAAGGCAGGTCATTTACCAATTGGTGGCGAACTTTTCCATTCTTATCGATCAAATACAAAGCGCGGAAAGCGATCATTGGTCCGTTTGCTGTTAAACTGCCATCTTCGGCAGTATCATATTCTCCAAAAAGACAGCCATAATTAATGGAAATAGTTTTTGTAGTATCGGCAACAACCGGATAAGTTATTCCCTTAATACCGCCATGCGCTTTATCCATTTGTAACCATCCCCAATGCGATTGTTCAGTATCGGTTGAACAAGCTACCACTGCACAGTTACGTTTTTCGAATTCAGAAAGTTTTTCCTGGAAAGCATGTAATTCTGTTGGACAAACAAAGGTGAAATCTTTTGGATAGAAAAAGAAGATCACGTATTTTTTGCCGATGTATTGTTCAAGAGAGAAATCATTCACAATTTCTCCGCCGCTGATCACCGCTTTTGCTTTGAAAGCCGGTGCTTTTTTTCCTACAAGTGTTGACATATTTTTACAGTTTAATTGTTTTTAAATAATAAGGAAACAAAATTATGATTTAATTTGTTTAAATAATACATAAAATTTAACAATATGCCGATTCATGTTCAAGATACAGCCCCTGATTTTAAGCTGTTTAACACCGAAAAGAAAGAGATCTCCCTTTCCGATCATAAAGGTAAGAATGTAATTGTGCTGTTTTTCCCTCTGGCGTTTACCGGAACATGCACGGCCGAATTATGTACCATGCGTGATGATATAGCCACTTATAATAACATGAATGCGGTCATTTTTGGCATATCGATCGATTCGGTTTTCTCTCTTAAAAAATTCAAAGAGGAACAAAAATTAAACTTTGACTTACTGTCAGATTTTAATAAAACCGCTTCGATGGCCTATGATTGTTTATATCCCGAATTTATTTTAGGAATGAAAGGCGTTAGCAAACGGTCGGCGTTTGTCGTTGACAAGAGCGGTAAAATTCAGTATGCCGAAGTTTTAGAGGTTTCGGGCGATCAGCCTAACTATCAAAAGATAAAAGAGTGTTTACAAAAACTAAATGCTTAAAAGTTATTTTGATAAAGCATTAATAGAGGCGGGTTGTGATGAGGCCGGGCGTGGTTGCCTGGCTGGTCCTGTGTTCGCTGCCGCTGTTATCTTACCAAAAAGTTTTAAAAATAACTTACTCAACGATTCAAAACAACTTAAAGAAGAAGACCGGTATCAATTGCGTGAAGTGGTGCAAAAGGAGGCCCTGGCCTGGGCTGTAGCGCAAGTAAGCAATACGGAAATTGACGAAATAAATATTTTGAACGCCTCTTTTCTAGGAATGCATCGCGCGATCGATCAGTTAAAAATAAGACCCGAATCGCTTCTAATTGACGGGAACCGTTTCAAAAAATACAAAGATATTCCTCATCATTGCATTATTAAAGGCGATGCAAAGTATTTGAGCATTGCCGCAGCAAGTATTTTGGCTAAAACTTATCGTGATGATTTTATGAAAGTGGCCGCCGAAAAGTATCCGCATTATGGTTGGGATACCAATATGGGTTATCCTACTATTAAACACCGTGCCGGTATTTCAGCAAACGGCACAACCCCCCTTCACCGAATGAGCTTTCAGTTGCTGCCAAGTCAATTAGCGCTCGAACTTAAATAGCTATTCACATTGTTAATTTAATAATTAAGCCTGGCTTAAAGCTTTGTTGTTATCCTATTATCTAACTTAGAAGGTTAATTGAATGTATTTAAGCATATAATTTTTGGTTTATTCATTGCAGCAGCATTGGGTGGCGCTATTTGGGCTTATTTTCATTTAAAGCAAACGAAAAAACCTTCTTTAAAAGCTGTTAATGTTATTCCTGATAGCGCTATTTGCGTAAGCTCGAGCCATAATTTTTCGGAACTCATTAATAAACTCGGCAATCAGAACTTAATATGGAACGACCTTGTTTCTGTAAAAAAGATCGGAAAGGTTAATGACCAGCTCCGGTTCTTTGATTCGATAATCGGCGAGAGCGAAATGTTCAAGAACTTTTTCGAAAGCCAAACTATTTATCTTTCGGTGTACGCCAATAACGAGAACCTCAATTATCTTACGGTTTTTAATTTAAAGGATCTAACCCAGGAAGAACAGTTTGCCGACGAACTTAACCGATCGATCAAAGGAATAACAAAAGCGGAAGAGCATTTCGAATTTAATCATTTGAATACAAAACTTTTCTTTAAGATCCAGCAAGGCGTGGTGGCGTTGTCGGATGACCTGAGCAAAATACAAACGGCCTTTTCCGAATCGTCAAAAAAAATAACCACTAACAAAACGTTCACCGAATTACAAAAGCTGAACGAAGATGAAAATTTGCTGAATGTATACATCGATCACCAATTACTTTCGGCCGCAAAAAAAGCAACGGGATTGAATTCAGACAGTTTTGTTTTGAATGGTCATTCAGTCTTTAATACAGATGTAAGTCCCGATGAGATCTCTCTCAACGGTTTCAATAAGCCGGATACTAATTCAATTTTAAATTATTTTGAAGCACAGCAAGCACAGCCTTGCAATTTCTTAAATGTTCTGCCATTTAACACCATCGGTTTCAAGGCTTTTGGTTTTAGTGATTTTCTTTTAATGAAGAAAAAACTAAAGATCAACTCAACGGAAGTGGCTGCCTTTTGGAAAAGGGTCAACGATAGCGCGCTATTTAACGCCGAGAACGAATTTTATAATAACATGGGATCAAAACTCATTGAGGCCCGGGTTAAAAGGAACAATATTATTTCTAACGTTATGGTTACTGAGGTGAAAGATACTGCAAAGGCCGCTGAACTTTTAAAATATTTTTGTGATAGTTTGGGGAATTTTCAAGGTCTGCGATCGGGTCGTTTAAGAAACGGCAATGGAAATATTGTGTCAAGCACATTTGGAAATATTTTCTCTATAAAACCAGCTTACGCTTTTGTGTTTGATAAGTATTTTGTATTAAGCGAAGGAAAAGATGATGTGGAGCATTACATGAACGGTTTAATTAATAATTCGTCGCTTGCACAGAACGAAATGTTTATGAATTATGCCAAAGAGAACCTCGAGTTGAATTTTAATTATTTGTTCTATACGGCTCCTAATAAGAATAGTGACCAGATAAAAGATGTTTTGTCCTTTTTGCAGCAAACTGAGATCAAACAAATGGAAAAATTAAGCGACCTGAGTTTATGCATTTCTAATTACAAGAACCTGCTCCAATTCAGAGCGAACATCAAATATCTTCAAACCGGACAAGGAAAAGAAACGCCGGGTCTATGGACATTTGAAGCAGACACATTGATAAGAAGTAAAGTATTCCCATTTATGAATCATAAGACCGGCGAAAACGAATTGGTATTCCAGGATCTAAGGAATAATTTGTATTTAGTGAATGCTACCGGAAATAGTTTGTGGAAAAAAGAAATGACTGAGAACATTAATTCGGATATTTATTTAGTGGATGCTTTCAAAAATAATAAATACCAGATCTTATTCAGTACACCCAATTTTCTGCATCTGATCGATCGGAACGGAAAATACGTAGAAGGTTATCCGGTAAAGCTTCCGGCAAAAGCCACGCACGGATTAACACTATTTGATTATGATGGTAAGAAGGATTACAGGTTATTTGTTTCGTGTGCTGATAATAAAATTTACAATTATGAGATCAATGGTAAACAAAATGCCGGATTTACTACCGTAAGAACACAGAATGCGGTGAGTTTACCAATAAAATATGCGAAAGTAGGCGCCAGCGATTATTTAATTACCGCCGATGTGGAAGGAAAGATCTATGTGTTTAGCCGAAAGGGTGAAGGCAGAATTGATCTTAAGAACAGGTTCACAACAAATTGCACCGAATTCTATATTAACACCTCCAATAACATTCAAAACACGAAGCTGTTATATTTTGACGGTGTAAATAGTTTAGTGGGAAGTATAAGTTTGGATGACAAGAAGAACGTGGTGAAGCTGGGTGATGAATTTGAAGAACCATCGGTTAAATTTGATCTGATAGACGATGATAAAAAGACCGACATGATCGTATTGGATAAAAATAAATTTAAATGTTACGACTTTGCAGGCAATATTATCTTTACCGGAACCGAGTCGCCCGCCGAGTACACAGCAGTGAATTATTATTTCGATAGCGAAGGTTCGTTCTTTGTTTTAAATACAGCAGGGGGAGAGGTGCAGATAATTCAGGCGGCCGGCCAATTAAGTATTAAGAAATTCAGAGGGGATACCGAACCGCTTATTTACGATCTGTTCAAGGATGGAAAGAAATATTTTATTTTAGGAGAAGGAAGAACCCTCAAATGCATTCTGCTAAAGTGATCAGTATTCACCACCAATTTTTCGTTTATCCCACTCGGCATTATCGAATTTAGGTAAGCGTGAAGGAACTTTTGGAATGTTACTGGTATCGGTCAATGCCAATAAAAAAGATTTAATGTCGTTGAGTTCTTTTTTTGATAAACGTAATGAATCAAATGGAAGGGTTTGATTCTCTACTTTTAATTTAAAGCCCGCACCACCTCCTTTGTTATAAAAGTCGAGTATTTGATCAAGCGTTGTGTAAACTCCGTTATGCATGTATGGCCCGGTTACAGCAATGTTTCTTACAGTTGGTGTTTTAAAAGCGCGGTTGTGAATAGAAACGTGACTTATTTTTTCCCTTCCAATATCCATATCAAGAGTTTTGTTATCGGCTTTTTCGGGAGTTCCAATTACTTCGTATTCGTTCTCGAGATAGATAGGCGGCACTGTGCTATTGAATAACGGAAAAAAATGACAGGAGCCGCATAGCGCTTTTCCGGCAAACAAGTTGTAGCCGTTTATTTCATTAGCCGATAATTGTGTTTCGTCGCCTCTTAAATATTTATCAAACTTACTGTTCCTTGCGTCGAGGGTCTTTTCAAATTCGGCAATGCATTTAAGCACGGCAAAGAACGTGATAGAGGTATCGGGCCTTCCTTTAAAGGCGTTTCTGAATAAAAGTCTGTACTCAGGGCTTTGTTTTAATTTATCAACGATCTCGGCGCTATTGGTATTTAATTCAATAGGGTTATCGAACACACGATGGGCTTGTCCCTCTAAACTTGCTACACGGCCATCGTCGAAAAAAAATTTTTGAAATGCCACATTCAAAAGTGTTGGCGCATTGCGTCCCACATCGCTTTTTCCATCAAAGGCCATGCTTTTAGCTAACCCATCGGTAAAAGCTTTAGAAGGTAAATGACACGAAGCACAGGCCCTTTTATTATTACCGGATAAAATTGGATCAAAGAATAAGAATTTACCGAGGGCAGCTTGCAAATTTTTGTTGGCAGTGTCGTTCCGGTAAACAGAAAAATGATCAACATTAAGAAAGGAATTCTCGAAAACAGAACTCACTTTAAAATTGAAAGGATAAGCCGCTTTTGATGGGGTTAGATTTAAACTTAAAAAATATTCTGATAAGGCTTTGTAAGCCGGATCAAGAAATTTGGTGGTGAAAAGCAGGCGGTTAAAGTTGTCGGAATCGGGGTTGGAGCGCAATTGCGTATTGCATTTTTGAAGTTGGGATATAGCTTCCTGTAATTTGGGATTATCAAAATTTCCGCCTTTATAAAAATTCAAAATGGTAATGATCCCATCAAATGAAAACGCGCACTCCGCTAATGTTTCCTTATTTATAGTGCAATCATATCCGTTAAGCGTTAAACACATTACGCGAATAACCTGTAATCGTAAGGCTTCGGTAAGATTGGCGTGCTCAAAGTTTACGGTGGTGTAATATTCACGCATCACGGCGAAATTGGAAATGAGCAATTCGTATTGTTTTTTTAGTACATTAAAATTGGTTTTATCGCGATTAAAAAGGCATTCTTCTATCACCTGAAATCCCTGCGGTTCGGTTAACGGTAATCCGTAATCGGCTTCGTATTTTGGAACCAGGGGACCGTTGATATAATATTTGGTGTCAATTGGCGAATGGTATTCTATAAAGAATTCTACTTCCTTATAATATTTCCGGGCCTCATGAAATTCGTTGATCAGTTTTTTTACTTTTTTACCCTTAAGCGAACGGGTATCAAGAATTTTAAGAGAAGCGTTAAGATGATCGGTGATCCTGGAAATATTATTTAAAACAAGCGTTCGGCATGATTCTTCTATGCCTTTAGAAGTATCTTTGTGTGAAAAGGAAACTAAAAAAAAGAGTAGGCATCCTGCAAATATAAAAAGGACAAAACTACGCGACAATAAACGCTTCGCCATCACTGAAAATTTATTGGATATGCGATAGTGTTCAAACATAAACGTTTTTTGGCTTTAGGAGCTAATTTACAAGTAAAATTCAATCTGGCAAATGATATTGCCTAGTATTCAAAACCTCCGAATGGAGACTTAACGGTTACTTTTCTACCTTGGCCACCTTCAACTCTTCCAAGGTAAATATATTTCCATCCGATGCCCCATGTTAAATACCTTATACATTTCTTTATAGTCGGTTTTGCTTTGTTCGTGAATGAGCTTGAACAAAGGCGGCACTTCAAACAAATTATCTTTTACAACGTGTAAACCGTCGTTTAAAAAATGCAAAACTTTGGTTTGTGCTCCGCCGCTACAATGAACAATACCATGAATGTTATGCTGTAATTCCGAAATGGTTTTTTTAATGACCGGAGCATAGGTTCGGGTAGGAGATAGCACCAATTTAGCGGCGTCGATATTCTCTGTTTCTTTTTTACCGGTCGGATCCGTATAGGTTACCGTCACTTTATCGGTAGGTTTTAAGTTACCGCAGTACACCACTTCTTTTGGCAAAGCGGTATCATAGGTTTCGGGATATTTTTCGGCAACATACTTACTGAACACATCGTGTCGCGCACTTGTTAACCCGTTACTTCCCATGCCGCCGTTATATTGATTTTCGTAGGTGGCCATACCGTAAGAGGCCAAACCTACAATCACGTCACCTGCCTTTATTTTGTCATTAGAAATAACATCACTGCGTTTTAAACGACAGGTCACTGTGCTGTCTACTATTAATGTTCTTACCAGATCGCCCACATCGGCAGTTTCGCCACCAGTGGAGTAGATGTTAATACCGTTAGAGCGTAAATTTTCAAGTACTTCTTCCGTACCATTGATAATGGCCGAAATAACTTCGCCCGGAATGAGGTTTTTGTTACGGCCAATGGTTGAAGAAAGTAAAATATTATCGGTAGCGCCTGAACAAATGAGGTCATCAACGTTCATGATAACCGCGTCCTGAGCTATTCCCTTCCAAACACTAAGATCGCCTGTTTCTTTCCAGTAAACATAAGCCAGTGATGATTTTGTTCCGGCCCCGTCGGCATGCATAATTACGCAATGATCGGCACTGCCCGTTAAGTGATCGGGTACAACCTTGCAAAATGCTTTCGGAAAAAGACCCTTGTCTAATTTAGCAATAGCATTGTGTACATCTTCTTTAGAAGCTGAAACCCCACGCTGGTTATATTTGTTATCCGACATTAAGGAGGTAAAGTTAAGCATTTACCCAATACTTTTTCTTATTTTTACACATCGAAAAAATAAAAATATCCATTGTAAGTTACTTCAATACCCTGCCTTTCAGGTATGGTTTAAAACATTCGACTATTATCAGTAAAATTGACCTTCAGGAAGACATTCCAAGCATTTGCGCTCAAAAATTAAAGTATAAACAGGTTGATATAGGTTTAGTACCTGTGGCATTATTATCTGAATTAGATAATTATTCTATTATTACCGATTATTGTATTGGCGCTAATGGGAAGGTAGATAGCGTAAAACTATACAGCGAAGTGCCATTAAATGAGATCAGAACTATCACCCTCGATTATCAGTCAAGATCTTCCATAACTCTCACTAAAGTTTTGGCCAAATTTTTTTGGAAGCAAAATTTTGAATATAGCGATGCTAAGCCAGGTTACGAGAATGAAATAAAAGGAAACACCGCCGCAGTAGTAATTGGCGACCGTACATTTTCATTGAACGGCAGTTTTAAATATGAATATGATCTGGCCCAAGAGTGGAAAAAATTTACAAGTTTGCCATTTGTTTTTGCGGCATGGGTAACAACATCTGAAGTAAGTGATAGCTTTATTGATGAATTCAATAAAGCATTAAGGTCGGGCATTGAAAATACCGAAAGGGCCATTTCCGAGTCACATATAAAACATCCGGCTATTTTTAATGCCTGGGATTACCTTACCAATAAAATAAGTTACGCTTTGAATGATGAGAAAAGGAAAGGGTTGAATTTGTTTTTGGATTACATCGCAAAACTCTAGATCCCGTCAAACTTATCGCCCACAATAACTTTTAGCGACTTAGGATTAAGTGTGTAATTCAATTCTGTTCCTTGTGTTTCCGGTTCACCGTCAAAGTGGATGCTGTCGCTTTTCTGGCGGGTAATTTTTAATTCTTTGCAGGTATAAGTTTCTATAAATCGACTTTCATTAGCTTTTCGGGCTAATACTTTCAAGACAATACCAATACTTTGTAAAAAAGTAAACGGTTTTAATATCACTACATGAAATAATCCATCGTTCAGTTTAGCTTGAGGCGCAATGTAAAAATTATTACCGTATTGCCCGGCGTTAGCAATGGTAATTAAAAACGCCTTTTTTGAAATTTCTTTTTCGTCTATGGTTAATACATAATCCTGTTCTTTATAAGCCGCTAATTCGCGGAATGTGATTTTTACATAAGATTGTAAACCGCGTTTAGTGGAAGTTGCAAATAATTTTCCGATGTGTGCGTCAAAACCTACACCGCTGGTACAAAAAAACGGAATAGAATTTACGGTACCACTATCTATTAGCTGTGTATTTCCTTTTGCTATTTGTTTAATGGCTTCTTCCGATCTCATCGAAATTCCTAACGAACGCGCCAAACCGTTACCAGAACCTGCCGGGACAATTCCCAACGAAATATTAGTATTTAAAATACTTTTCGCCACTTGGTTAACGGTGCCATCTCCTCCAACAGCAACAGCATCGGTGTAATTTTCGGTTTTCAACTTTTGAAGAATTTCGGCAAAATGCTCGCGGTTTTGCCAGATGATGATCTCTTTACTGATGTCTTCAGGAAATTCATTTCGAATGGTCTCAATTAATTTTCCGGAAATTTTTTTGCCCGCGTTAGGGTTAACAATGAACAGGATTTTTCGCGCCATAAATTAAACAGTACTTATTTCTTTGTAAATATTTTCTTTCGCATTAGCCACCCAGTTTTTAAAGCTCGGGTTTTCGTAGCTAAAGTTACTGGAAAAATTGACAAGTTTACCAAGGTCGAATTTAGTATCAAAAATGCCCGCCCCCGCCTTAAACGCGTCGCGCGAGTTGCAAAATTGTTCAAAATGTCCCTGCACAGGTACCATTAATACAGGTTTTCCCAAATACATAGCTTCGCAAACCGATTCAAATCCCGCTGTACTTGCAAGGCCCTGTGCCTCGCTCATTTTTTCTAAAAACAATTTATCATTAAGCACGTGTACAAATAATTTATTTCGATTAAAATCGTAGGTGGCATTTATCTTTTCGGCATTATCGGCAAATACATGGATCTCAGTTCCAGGATTTCGTTTATGCCATTCCAATACCTCTTCAAAATAACCGCTATTAACAAGATAAACCAAAAAGAATTTTTTATTTTCTGGATTAAAATTGAAAACATCGTCTCTTAATAAGGGTGGTACTACAGTAACATTCTTATTTTTTGCTTTAATATCATAAAATGAAAGCGCCAGGTTCTTGCTGGAGCCATAAGCGGTCATTTTTGTATAGTATTTTATAGCGAACCTGTCTAAAGCAAAACCCTTGGGAAATTCAAAATCCGGATGAAAATAAATATATTGATGAGCAATGCACAACAATGGAATATTTGGTTTATAAAAGCGATAGTATAAACCAATAAGAAGATCAAAAAAATTAATGATCACATCCGGTTTTTGTTCTTTAATAATATCATCAATGGTTTTTAAGCTTTTTTTAAAGATGCTGAGTTTCGTGAAATTGTGAATGACAGATTTTGGAACATTAATGGATTTATTTTTTTTGTCGGTCACAAAATTCGGACTTGGTAATTTTGTTACCGGCGCTTTAATTTTATCGAGAAAGAATTTTGGTATTTCCCGATTACCACAGGCACCAATAATAACGCTGCAAATTTCGTGTCCGTTCTCTAAAAGAAGATCCTGCATGCTAATGGCTTGGGTCATGTGGCCGCGGCCTTCGCCTTGAACAATGAGTAAGAATTTTTTTTTCATGCTGATTTGAGTTGGTTTTCCTGAAGTGTTACGCCGGGAGGCAAAACATCATCAATGTTCTTGTTTTCTTTTATTTTTTTTAAGGCTTCATGTTGTAATAGCCATTCGGTGTAATACACAATTTTCCAATTGCCTAAATTGTCTTCTACAAGAGCCGACATGGTTTCCACCCAGTCGCCGGAATTCAGATATTCGATCCCGTCAATTTGTTTTATAGCAGGCTGATGGATGTGGCCGCAAATGATGCCATGACAACGACGGGCTTTAGCCACTTTTGCCAACGCGGTCTCGTAATCTGAAATAAATGAAACAGCTGACTTTACTTTCGCTTTTACAATTTGAGAGATCGAATAATATGGCTTCCCTCTTTTTGCCCGGTAACTATTATAGTGGTGATTAAGCCATAACAAAAAAGTATAACCCACGTCACCTAATTTAGCCAACCATTTAAGTTTCGAAGTAATGTTGTCGAACAGATCGCCATGGGTAACAAAATATTTTTTCTCTACACCGTAATGAATAAAATATTTTTTGATGGAGAACTTACCGATGGAAAAGGGCAACATCTCGTCTAAGAAATCATCATGATTCCCTCTTATATAAATGACCTCGCATTTACCTTTAGCAGAAAGGTTAAATATATGTTTGAAGAAATTGCTGTGTTGTTTTTTCCATTTTCCGGATTTCTTTAGTTGCCACCCGTCAATGATATCACCATTCAGGATAAGTGTTTCGCATTTGTGATGTTTTAAGAAGTGTACTACTTCTTTGGCCTTTGATGACTGAGTGCCTAAATGCAGGTCGGAAAGTACAATAGTTTTGTAAAAAGTTTTCACGCGTTTGAGGTTTTACAAATGTTGCCCCAAATATTAACCGCAATCTCAACGCATTCTTAATTAAATGTTAATGTACACAACGTTATTAACAGATAATGTCTTTTTTAGTTAAGCAAATGTTATTGCTGCGTATTTTTCTAAAGAAGATGGGGTTGGGCCTAGAAAAAGATCAGATGAGTAAGATCACAACTTGGTAAGACCTTAACGTTTTATAAATATTTGTATGCCTTTAAGGTAATGTAAATGGCGTTCCTTTATGGTGTAAAAACAAAATGCTTATGATATTATCTCTGCGTCAGAAACTTTTAGCAGTTCTTTTTCTTTTTATTTTTATCGCCGCGGTTTCCTCTTTACTTATTGTTAATTATTTTGAGAAAAGCAAAGATTCACTTACAGAAGTCGTTCTCCGGATAAATGCAATTGATAAACTATTACTTGAAGACGTGAATGTAACGCATCAGTTTTTCGAGACCGAAACTACCAATCCGCTTTTCTTCAGAACCGGAAGAAGCAAGATACTCGACGTGCATGAAAATATATGTGTAGCAATAGAAAAAGATATTTTGCAATTGGAGGAGTACCAGCAAAAGAAAGGATTCAATCTGGAAGGGGATATTGCTGAAGCAAAAAAAAGCTACACTTATTATCAGAATCGGATGAACACGATGGTCAGTCTGATCACCTCCCGGGGGTATAAGGATTATGGGATAGAAGGTAAAATGCGAAAATTTGCACATGCCCTTGAAAATTATGGTAACGAGATCGGTATGATCAACGTGCTTTCATTAAGGCGCCACGAAAAAGACTTTATTATTCGGCAGGAAGATCAATACCTGACACTTCACAACCAATTGATAAGTTCAATAACAAACGAATTATACAGTAAAGATGAAAGCATCATGCCAAAAAAAGCTGAGATCCTTAGTTTACTCAATAATTATTCAAAGTATTTCAATATTTTGGTCTCCTTTGAGAAAAGGATCGGCTTAAGGAACCAGAAAGGTTTAAAGGAGTCGGTTGAAAAGAGCGCTCAAAAGGTCCATGCTGTATTAACAGGTTTGAACCACGCGGCTTCACAAAAAGAACATGAAGGCCTTTTTAGGATCAAGCTGATTTTTGCAGGTATTTGGTTATTGGCTATGGCAATAACTGTTATTTTGGCGCTTGTTATTTCGAAAAGGGCTACACTTTCAATTGTTACATTAAACAATAAGATCAACGAATTCGTGAATGGGGATTTTACAAAAACGAAACGTAAAATTTACAGTGAAAATGTATCTAAATCCACCCATTTAATAACAAAGATTTAATTGTGGGTTAGTATTCACAAAATGTTCTATGGCTTACTTTGAATAAAAACAAATAACATGAATAACATCATTGAAGGACTAGGAATAATAGCAGGAGTTAGTATCCTGATCTTTTTTTTATCATACAAAGAGAAAATACAACAACGCGCAAGGGAAAGGGCATTTAGGGCCAAGCGGGTTTCAATGGAGGCGGAAGTACCTCTGGAACCTGAAGCAAGAAAAGCCCGTTTAAAGATTCCGGGATATTTCGAAGAAAAACCTAACAGCAAAACAAAAAAGTATGATGAGATAGATCTCACAAGGATGTTCATCTAATGCGAATAATAACAAGACCAAATAATTCTATTATGAGAACAACCAATATCCGGTTTTTGTACGACCTTAAGAAAAAAGGCGAAGAGGTGATTTTTAAGGAGTGTCCCATTTGTAATTGCGTTTATGGCTCAACCGAAAAAGAAACAGATACCTGCTCTTATAACTGCGACCTTGAATTAGAGGCCACAATTAAACGATCGAACTTCGCACTTAAAAAAATAGCAAAAAACAATTTGGCAATAGGGGGCGAAATTATTTTGGGAGACGAAATGGCCTCTATAATTGCAACCGACTTTAATCCCCGCTCTTATTCGGAAGGAAGAACCGAATTCAATTACGTTTTAAAAACGCGTACCGCCTACGTCACATTAAAAAAAGTAAAACCATTAAAAAGATCATACGAAACAAACTGGGTGCTGGCTGAAACAAAGTAAGATTATTGCTTTATTACCTTGGTTAGCGACTGGCAATTTTTATTTTTGAGGATAACAAAATAAAGGCCGGCACCCATATTTTCTAAATTGTAATTTTTATTGATCTCCAAATCGTTGATTTTATCTTCTATAATTGTTTTCCCAACCACATCCGTGATCAACAAAGTGCTAAAAGATCCGGTATCAGGATTTTTTGCTTTCAAATTCAAAAGGCTATTGGTAGGATTGGGTGAGAGCGTTAATCCAAAAGGATTGGCATTATATTCGTTGATATAATCTCCTACAAGTATGGTAAAGGCGTTATCACTTATGTCAAAGAAGATATTTCCTATGGCCTCCACTTTTATTCTGCAACTTCCATTAGTGTATACCAAAGAAGGAACCGTCACATTTTCGCTCCCGTCGTTAGGCGTATTAGCAACAAGCATATTAAACGTAGCGCCATTATCGAGCGAAATTAAAATGTTAACGCTGGCACAAGAAACGGGCGCCAGGTTGGTATTATTTGCACTCCAACTAACGGTTTGAGCAGCTCCGGTACTCCACGTAATAGCCGCTACGTTAGGATAAGTTACTGCGAAAGGACCGTTATTACAAACAATTACCTGTGAAGTGGCCGTACATACACCACCGCCACCCATTTTATTATCGCGGGCCGTTAACCTGAAATTTAAAGTTTGTGCGTTAGATGGTAAGTATTCGCCTGGAGTAGAGGTCATGCTACCCGAAAGTATTACCGCTAGTTTTGGAAACGTGCGCGAAGGAATAGTGGTAGGCGCATACGATCTGAAATAAGGCACGTTGCCCGAGTTCCATGTACCGGATGTAAGACCGGGATCCGTTTCTTCCCACGAATACGTTAAGGCATCGCTATCCGGATCGGTGGCCGAACCTGTTAATGTAAAGGGTGTAGAAAAAGGAATAGTATAAGTTGGAGATCCTGTTACCACCGGCGGATTATTTCCGCTAGAAGAATTAACCACACAAACCGTTCCATCAGAAATGGTAAAACCGGTTATCTGATCATAACTTATGGCATGAAAATAGGGAATGCTGTTGTTTGCCATATTATCGGTTCCGCATATTCCGGCGTAAGCCATAATGGTTATACCACTACCAGGTTCAACAGCTGTTGCCGCTGTGCGGTTACCGTTACAAGCTGTAAGAACCGAATTAAAAGTGTGTCCGGCCCCAAATTGATGGCCCATCTCGTGTGCTACATAATCGATATCAAAAGGATCACCAACAGGATTATTGCTTCCGGTAACACCTTCGGCTTTGGCATTGGTACAAACGCAACTTAAAGTGGCAAGTCCGCCAACACCTGTGCCAAAGGCATGGCCTATATCATAATTTGCCGCGCCAATGTTGGCATTAAGTACCGTGGTGTTTTCGGCAAGCAAAGTTACTGCGCTGTTGTTGCCGGTAAAAGGATCTGTGTTGGGATTAGTAAATAACACCAGCGTGTCATTTGCCACGAGGATCATTCGTATATCTACTTCGGTTTCATAAACGCTATTGATACGATTAACCGTTGTAACTACTTTTGAAAGTGTTTGTGATTTGGTTGGTGTGGCCGATCCTGTGGCGGCAATGGCATATTCGCCGGTGCAAGCAACGGCTAAACGATAAGAATGTAAAACGGTACCGGCGCATGGCGCGGCTGTAATACCCAAAGTATTTAAAGTGTTTTTAGAATTGGAGGTGATCACGGTTTCCGGAATGATGTATTGAGGATCTTTCACAAAATCGGAAGTATAGTAAGAAATATAATTGGTAGAGTTCCCTAAACAATAGGGATCAATGAATACGTCGCCATTTATACTTCGTATCATTCCGTGAAAACCAAAATCGTTCCAATCTAATTTTCCATTGGCGTATGGATCATCAATTCCTTTAATGCTGAATGTTTTGATGTTGGGATAATGATCAGCGAGGCCTTTTTCCATCATGTTCGTCTCAGCAACCTTAAAAGCCTGCATGGTGCCATTGGGCATTGGTAAGTAAATAACACAGGTAGATTGATCGATTGTCACCTGTTTTTCGCTGGGGGCCGCCCACAATTTATCTTTAAATGCATTGCCGTTTAAACTGGCACATAAATACTTTTGGGGAATTATTTGCCGAACACCGGTAGTTAGAAGATCTTTTTCGCTTACAGTTGACCAAAAAATTTGTTTTACTTGCGAATTTGCAAGGCTGAGAATAGAAAAGCAGAAAAGCGATAAAACGTATTTTTTTGATGCAAGCATGTACAATCAAATATACGTTTTTAAAAGCACAAAAGAAAGTGATAAAAAGGATCAATATAAGAAAGGCCTTACGTCGGGATCGCTAACGGTAAATCCTTTCCAGGATTTGTAAAACTTTTCAAGATTTTCGTTATACTTTGTAATATAGCTCATGTATTTTTCGGCCGAGTATTTTTTAGAGATAGTTACTTTTATTTTAGAGATACCGGCTACCTCATTGGCTGGAACGGTTGTTAAAGGTTTTACAAACTGAATATAAACCACCGATTCGGCTACCGGCGAGCCTTTGGCAGTAACAGCATACGGAAAAGGTTCCTTTAATTGATGGCCATATTTATTTTTAGTGACTACGCCCATTTCTTTAGCGGCGTTACCCGTTTCGAAAAGAGATCTGGCGCTGTCTTCGGGAACAAATCCGATGGACGAACTATAAGCAAAATCTTTTTCAGCTATCAAATAAAACTTTCCGGTGTATTTAATAGTAGGATCGATCGATAAATTGGTATCCAAAAAAATTCCTTCCCGTGCGCCTTTTAAAAGGGTATCGCTGCTGTTACTATAAAAGAAATACACTTTTGAAAAAGTATAACATTTAGTGAACGCTCTAACTATATTTTTATTGATAGCAAAAGTTTCCTGTTCTTTTTGTGTAGCAAGATCTTCTTTTTTATTCTTTCGTAAAATCTCAATAGTTGTTTTATTGCTCGATAATCTAACCATTAAAGCACCATCCTTCAATTGATTGATCTGCCATTTAGAAACTTCGGTGCGCCGCTTATTATAATTTTTAAATTGCTCAGGATTTTTATAATCCTTTGGATTATAAATACTGCTGACATCGCTTTGCGAAAAACCACAAATGGTTGCAAGAAGCAACACCACAAGACTTATTTTACTTAATGATCGACCCATTATTACTGTTGTCTTTAGTTGGAATAACAAAACTAAGTTCACCAAGCGCATTTTCGGCCATAAGGATCATTCCCTGACTTTCAATACCCTTTATTTTGCGGGGTTCAAGATTAACTAAGATACTAACTTTTTGTCCAATGATATTTTCAGGCTTATACCAATGCGCGATCCCGCTTACAACGGTGCGTTTATCAATGCCGGTATCAATTTTAAGTTTCATTAATTTATCCGTCTTAGGAACCAACTCCGCTTCCAAAATGGTTCCAACGCGTATATCCATTTTATTAAAATCGTCGAAGGTGGTTTGTCCTTTTGCCGGAGCAACGGTTGGTTCGGCCAGGGTGTTTTGCAATTTGGCCGCTTTTAATTTATCCAATTGCGCCTGAACATCGGCATCTTCGATCTTTGAAAATAAAATAGGGGTGTGGTCATTTATTTTATGACCGGCCGCTAAGTGATTGGTGTTTTTAGCCGAAGCCCATTTAAGGGGATTAAGATTTAAAAGTTCGAATAATTTTTTACTGGTAAAGGGCAGGAAAGGTTCACACACAATGGCCAAATTGGCCGCTATCTGTAACGAAACATTCATGATGGTCTTTACCCTTTTTTCATCGTTCTTAATTAATTTCCAGGGTTCCTGTTCGGCTAAATATTTATTTCCTATGCGAGCTAAATTCATCATCTCAGCCAAACCTTCACGAAATTTGAACTTGTCAAGCGCCTCCGATATTTTACCGGGCACTTTCGAAACTTCATCGAGTACATGCAGATCCGTCTTGGTGTATTCACTGGCCTCAGGTACCAAACCGTTATGATTTTTATGCGTAAGCACCGCCACACGGTTAATGAAATTTCCGAATATGTCGGCCAGCTCGCTGTTATTCTTTGTTTGAAAATCCTTCCAGGTAAAATCATTATCCTTTGTTTCAGGGGCATTGGCACAAAGGGTGTAACGCAACACATCCTGCTTATCTTTAAAATCATTTAAATATTCGTGCAGCCAAACCGCCCAGTTACGAGAGGTAGAGATCTTATCACCTTCTAAATTTAAAAATTCGTTAGATGGTACATTATCCGGTAAAATAAATTCGCCATGTTCCATTAACATCGCAGGAAAAATGATGCAGTGAAAAACAATATTGTCTTTTCCAATGAAATGAATTAAACGTGTATCCTCATTCTTCCAATACGTTTCCCATTTATCCTTTAATAATTCTTTAGTAGCCGAAATGTATCCTATGGGCGCGTCGAACCAAACATACAATACTTTTCCCTGCGCATCTTTTACGGGCACCGGTACACCCCAATCCAGATCACGTGTCATGGCTCTTGGCTGTAAACCATCGCCGCTATCGAGCCAGCTTTTACATTGGCCGTAAACGGTACTTTTCCAATCGTTATTTTTTACATCGGCATGTTTAGCTAAATAAGCCGCAATTTTTGGCTGCAATTTATCCAATGGAAGGAACCAGTTTTTAGTTTGCTTTAAAACAGGCGCATTACCGGATAGGGTTGAACGCGGGTTTTTAAGCTCTAACGGACTAAGCGATGATCCACATTTTTCGCACTGATCGCCATAAGCATTGGAGTTGCCACATTTAGGGCATTCGCCCATAATATAACGGTCGGCTAAAAACTGATTGGCCTCCACGTCAAAATATTGTTCGGTAACCTGCTCTGTAAACCCACCCTTATCGTATAATACCTTAAAAAAATCGGAGGCGGTTTGATGATGGATCTTTGAAGAAGTACGTGAGTAAATATCAAAGGAAATGCCAAAATCCCTGAAAGCGTCGCCCATAATTTTATGGTATTTGTCTACTACCTGTTGGGGGGTAATACCCTCTTTTTTAGCTTTAATGGTAATGGGTACACCGTGTTCATCACTGCCACAAACAAATATAACCTCCTCGCCCTTGCTACGCAGGTAACGCACGTATATATCAGACGGCAAATAGCATCCGGCCAGGTGACCAATATGAACAGGTCCGTTGGCATAAGGTAAAGCGGCGGTTACTAAAGTGCGTTTAAATTGTTTAGGCATAAAATAATTTGTACTTTCAAAAAAAATTGTAATATTGTACAAAGATAATCAAACCCTTTAAACAGCTCTTATAAATAAACCAATAAAATTAACATTATGTCAAATTCAGAAAAATGGAAACAAATACAGTTTCCGAAAAAAGTGAAACTCCAAAAAAAGTATTTGGTGTCTAACCAGGGAAGAGTTAAAAGTTATGTCGATGATCCTAAAAACGCCCAGCTTTTAAAACCAAAACGTATTGAGGATTTTCAATGCATAAGCCTGCGCATCTTAGGCGTAAAAAAATCATTATTCATTCACCGTTTGGTAGCCGAAGCGTTCTTAAAAGGACCTAAAGGGAAACAGAAATTTGTTTTGCATAAAGACCACCGTCGCAGCAATAACGCTGTTTCTAATCTAAAATGGGCTACCATCGAAGATCAGGTTGAACACCGTAAAGGAAGTCCGGCTTACAAATCTTCTTTAAAAAAACGTATTTTAATTACCGGTCATTTTTCTAAAGTACTTAACGAATCTAAAGTGCGTAAACTGAAAGAAGAGATCTTTAATCCTAAACGTAAACGTACTTTAAAGCAGATAGCCAAGGCGTATCACACGTCAGAAATGAATGTGTACCGCATTAAAAAAGGCGAATTCTGGTATAAAGTTAAAGTAAAGGGTGAACCAGATAGCCCAAGATATTTGGCATATTTAAGAGCTAAAAAACAGTACGGACACAAATAATAGTTTCTTGAAACATTTACCTTCTCCGCTTCAAAAAGGCGATACCGTTGCCATAGTTGCTACGGCACGAAAAATAAGCAAAGAAGAAATTGAGCCCTCAGTTGAAATCTTAAACAACTGGGGGCTTCATGTTGTATTTGCTCCCAACTTATTTAAAGAACACGATCAGTTTGCCGGCACAGATAAAGAAAGAACAGCGGGTTTACAATGGGCTTTGGATAACAAAAAGATCAAAGCGGTTTTTATTGCACGCGGTGGTTATGGAACTCTTCGTATCATTGATAATATTGATCTCAAAAAATTTGTTGAAAATCCAAAGTGGGTAGTGGGTTACAGCGATACTACTATTTTACACAGCTATTTGCTCAATGCGGGTGTAGCCTCTATTCACGGCACCATGCCATTTCAGTTTAAACAAAACGAAGAGGCAACCGAAAGTTTACGCAAGGCCTTATTCGGCGAAAAGCAGGAATATGAATGCCAGGGTCATTTACTGAACCGTAAAGGCGAAGCAAAGGGCGAAGTAGTTGGCGGAAATTTATCGTTGTTATATGCCTTAAGCGGATCGGATACGGATATTGAAACTAAAGGAAAAATTTTATTTATCGAGGATCTCGACGAGTATTTGTATCACATAGATCGTATGATGTTGCAACTAAAACGTTCGGGCAAATTAAAAAATTTAAAGGCGCTGATTGTTGGGGGTATGACAGAGATGCGAGATAATAAAATACCGTTTGGCAAAACCGCGGAGCAAATTATTTTTGATGCGGTTAAAGAATATAAATATCCGGTGTGTTTTAATTTTCCTGCCGGCCACATTCAGCGAAATTTGGCATTTTATATTGGCAAAAAAGCGCATTTGAAGGTAGATAAAAAGGGTGGGCAACTGTCTTATTGATTCATCCTTCGTCATGGTGAGCCTGACGAACCATAACTCAATGGATTTTCTTTCATGTCATCCTTCGTCAAGCTCAGGATGACATCATGTCGTCATGGTGAGCGCACCTGTGCTGAGCTTGACGAAGCAAACCAAGACCTGCGAATATAAATTTAAATTATTCGTGAAAATTAGTGAAATTCGTGGCTATGTATTGCAAAACAAAAGATGATTTAAATATATACTACGAGGTGCAAGGTAACTTGAACGCTTCTAAAACCATTGTTTTTTTAAATGGGTTATCGCAATCAACATTATCATGGATCCTTACTACTCCTTTCTTTAAGGACGACTATAAAATTGTGTTGCTGGATTTTATTTTTCAGGGACAAAGCGATAAAGATGGCGAGTGGCGCAATTTTGATAAACATGCCTCGGATACATTAAGGGTATTGGATGAATTAAAATTAGACAAAGTTATTTTAGCCGGTTTATCTTACGGAAGTTTGGTTGCACAACACTTCGCGGTGTTGTATCCTCAAAGGGTTCAGAAATTAATTTTGCTTTCCACATTCGCTAACAAAACGCCTTATTACGATGCCATTGAATTGTCGTGGAACCGTGCTTTGGAAATTGGTGGTTATGCATTAATGCTGGACATTATGTTGCCATCGGTGTTGAGCGAAGAGTACTTTAAAAATCCGCTTATCCCAATTGAGTTAATGAAACAGGCAAGACAAGAAGTGAACGGCGAAAAAGAGGCTTTGCTTAAATTGATGAAAGCCACAAAAGAACGGCAAGATTATAGGGAGGAGTTAAAAAAAATTAGTGTTCCTACTATTGTTATTCAGGGCGAAAAAGATCTGTTATTTCCTCCTCATATGGCTATTGAGGTATCCAAAAACATAAAAAACGCCATATTAAAGATCATTCCCGGCGCGGGCCATACATTAAATCTGGAAGCGGTTCCGCAAATGTGTAAGTTAATGAAGGACTTTATTGCCTAAAGCAAAATTATAGGTTTAAATTTCTTAATAACTCAATATCCTTTTAAGTATTTTCCCTAATTATTTGTAAATTTAAACCAAACAATTTTGTTATGAATTTTGTGGAAGAATTGAAATGGCGCGGAGCCCTGCATGATGTAATGCCAGGGACCGAAGAACTATTGAATAAAGAAATGGTAACCGGCTATATCGGTTTCGATCCAACTTCGGATTCTTTACATGTGGGGAGTTTGGCACAGATCATGACGCTGTTGCGTTTTCAAAAAGCCGGACATAAACCTATTGCTTTAATAGGCGGCGCTACCGGTATGGTGGGCGACCCAAGCGGAAAATCAGCTGAAAGAAATTTATTGGACGAGGCAACGCTCAATAAAAATATTGCGGGGATTAAAAAGCAACTCGAAAATTTTTTGGACTTCACCACCGGCAAAAATTGTGCCGAACTTGTAAATAATTACGATTGGATGAAAGAATTTTCATTCTTAAGTTTTATTAGGGAGGTAGGAAAATTTTTGACCGTGAATTATATGATGGCAAAAGATTCGGTACAAAACCGTTTAGAAAGCGGCATGAGTTTTACCGAATTCAGTTATCAATTATTACAGGGCTACGATTTTTATTGGCTCTATAAAAACAAGAATTGCAAATTGCAAATGGGCGGCAGCGATCAGTGGGGAAATATTACAACCGGAACAGAATTGATAAGAAGAAAGGCCGATGGCCACGCCTTCGCTTTAGTAACTCAGCTAATAAAAAAAGCCGACGGCTCAAAGTTTGGTAAAAGCGAAAGTGGGAATGTGTGGTTAGATAAAACAAAAACATCTCCTTATAAATTTTTCCAGTTCTGGATGAACGCCAGCGACGAGGATGCGAAAACCTATTTACGTTATTTCACTATGTTTAATAAAGAGGAAATTGAAACATTGGAAAGTAAACATGCCACAGCGCCACACGAGCGCCATTTACAAAAAGCTTTAGCGAAAGATGTAACGGTGCGGGTACACGGCGAAACGGATTATAATCTTGCCGTGGAAGCATCAGAAATTTTATTTAAAGGTACGGTTGATGATCTGGCAAAATTGGATGAAGCTACTTTTCTAGACGTATTCGATGGTGTTCCCATGTTCAATGTTTCAAAAAGCGAATTAGGAAATGGCATTGGCGTGCTTGATTTTTTAGCTGAAAAAACGGCCATTTTCCCAAGTAAAGGCGAAGCGCGAAAAATGGTGCAAGCCGGTGGGGTTAGTTTTAATAAACAAAAATGGGAAGATATTCAGGGAACAATCAACCTTACCAATACGTTAAATCAAAAATATATTTTAGTGCAAAAAGGAAAGAAGAATTATTTTCTCTGTTGTATTAATTAAACCATGGCACTCAGGCAAACACAAAGTTTAAAGCTGTTACAAAAGCTTTCGCCGCAGCAAATTCAGCTCATGAAATTGTTGCAATTGCCAACACTTGCCCTCGAAGAACGCATTAAAGAAGAATTAGAATTGAATCCGGCGCTTGAAGAAGATATTGAAGCCAACACCGATGAGGAAGAATATGAAAGTGATGATGTGCCGGAGTCAGAAACGGAGGTAGATGATTACGATGATCATGGAGCTGAGCGCGCCGATGATGAAGTGAAGATGGAAGATTACATGGGCGATGAAGAAATGGATTCGTATAAATATGATGTAAGTAACAAAGGCGCCGATAACGAGCAAAGAGAATATGTGGTGGTAGAAGGTCCTAATTTCCGCGACCTTATCGAACAGCAATTGGGTTTGCGCGATCTAACGGAACAGGAATATACCATCGGTTTGTTTTTAGTAGGCTGTATTGATGAGGATGGGTATATACGTCGCGAACTGAATTTGATCGTTGACGATCTGGCCTTTGGGTACAATATTTCTACCAATGTTGAAACCGTTGAAAAAGTGCTGAAAGTAATTCAGGAATTTGATCCCGTTGGAGTAGGGGCCCGTAATTTACAGGAGTGTTTATTGATACAGCTCGAGCGAAAAAAAGAAAAAACCAAAGAAACCATACTTGCTATTGAAGTAGTGAAGAACATGATGGAAGAATTTTCGAAAAAGCATTACGAGAAAATTCTGAGGAAACTAAATATTGACGATGAAGATCTGAAAGATGTGATCAATGAGATAACGGCATTGAATCCGCGTCCTGGTAATTCGGATAGCGCGGCTTCCGTTTCGGAAGTGGTTCCCGACTTTACCGTGAGCGTAAGTGATGGTGTTGCCGAGTTGAGTATCAATTCGCGCAACATGCCTGATCTAAAAATAAGCAAAGAGTATATTGATATGCTTAAGGAATACTCTAAGCAAAAAGAAAAGGCCGCTAAAGAAGCCACCGGCTTCATCAAATCAAAGATCGAGAATGCTCAATGGTTCATAGATGCACTACATCAACGTCAACAAACCTTAATGCTTACCATGCACGCCATCATGGAATACCAGGAAGAGTACTTTATTACCGGCGATGAGTCTAAACTAAAGCCAATGATCCTGAAAGACATTGCTGAAAAAGTGAATTTAGATATTTCAACCATCTCACGCGTGGCCAACAGCAAATACGTTCAAACGCCTTACGGCACCTTCTTACTAAAAACATTTTTCTCTGAATCGTTGAGTACCGACAGCGGCGAAGAAGTTAGTTCGCGGGAGGTAAAAAAGATCTTGAAAGATTGTGTGGATGGTGAAGACAAAAAGAAACCGTTAACCGACGACGCCCTTTGCGATATCCTAAAAGTTAAAGGTTATAATATTGCCCGCCGTACAGTTGCAAAATACCGCGAACAATTGGAGATACCTGTTGCAAGAATGCGGAAGATGCTATAATTCAACGAAGAGAAGTTATAAAAGAAAGTTCGTTCGGGAATTATGGTCGCCCAATAATAATAAATAGTTTGTGATTGGGGTTCTAGTATAATTTTTTCTTCTTAAAATAATCATCCACCACTAATTCGCTTTTATTGATACTATTCTTAAGCCAGTCGAGATAAATGTTGGTTTTTTCTTCTTCACTCAGGTGAAAATCAATTTTTTTCTCCCTTATGCGTTTAGTGAGTTCATACATGCATAAGGCGGCACAAACACTGATGTTAAAACTTTCGGTAAAACCATACATCGGTATTTTTACAAAACGATCGGCATGCTTATACACTTCAGGCGTTATCCCGTCAATTTCGGTACCAAATACCAAAGCTATTTTATTATCAACGGGCAGATCGTAAATTTCAAAATCGTCTTTATGAGGGGTAGTGGCCACAATAGTGTAGCCCTGCTTTTTTAATTCGGTGAGGCAATTACCGGTATTATCAGCGCCTTCCGAATTATGGCGTTTTATACTGAGCCAATTGCCTGAACCCATGGCAACATCTTCGCTTATCTTATACGAATTTCGGTTCTCAATAAAATCAACGTATTGTATTCCAAAACAATCGGCGCTGCGTAAAACCGCGCTGGCATTATGTGCCTGATAAACGTCTTCCAGTACAATTCGCAAATAATTGCTCCGTTCGGCCATTACTTCATCAAACCGCTGTTTACGGGTTTCGGAAATAAATTGGGTCAAATAAGCTATCAATTCCTTTTTTACAGCTAAATCTTGCATAAACAAAGATAGAATTAATTATATTTAGCTTGTTATATGAAAGTGAAAAAGATAGATCTTGCCTTACAGGGCGGTGGTGCGCACGGAGCATTTACCTGGGGCGTTATTGATCGTTTGCTCGACGACGATCGTATAGATATTGAAGGCATATGCGGCACGAGTGCCGGTGCCATGAATGATGTTTGTACCGTATACGGATTAAACAAAGGTGGAAAAAATCTTGCCAAACATTTACTCGTAAAGTTTTGGCACAAGATCTCGGAAGCAGGAAAATCATCAATGGTACAACCTTCGTGGGTTGACAGAATGATGAGCGTGGGCAATATGGATTTTTCGCCCATGTATAAGTTCTTTAGCATGGCCACCGAAAATTTATCACCCTCGCAATTCAATCCTTTGGGATTTAATCCACTCGAAAAGATCCTGAACGATCTGGTAGATTTTGAAGAATTGCATAAAATGAATCCCCCTAAATTATTTGTTTGCGCTACTAATGTAAAAACCTGTGAGGCGCGGATATTTGGTCCGGGAGAAATTACAGCCAAGTCTATTTTAGCCTCAGCCTGTCTACCATACATTTATAAAGCGGTTGAAATTGACGGTGAGTTTTATTGGGATGGCGGATATATGGGAAACCCACCATTACAACCTTTGATAGATAACACAAAAAATGCCGATGATATTTTATTGGTGCAGATCAACCCTGTGAAAATAAATGCTGTGCCGTCAACCATCGAAGAAATAAAGGACCGTGTAAACGAACTAAGTTTTAATTCGTCCTTAGTGCTCGAATTGCAAATGTTGCAGTTCAAACAGCGACTAATTGATAATGGGATCACATTAGATGGCGAATTAAAAAGAACATTTTTACACAACATAAGTGCCGATATCCATTTAGGTGATCTTAACCTTTCAAGTAAATTAAATACTTCCTGGGATTTTTTAATGAACCTTAAAGAAACCGGGTATAAAACATGCGATAACTGGCTCAAAAATAATTTCGATAATTTAGGAAGATCATCCACGTTTAAAATATAATTATGCAACGTCATTTTGTTTCAAAAGATTTTACGGTAACCGATTGGCCGCATTTGAAGCCTTTTTTTGATGAACTTCAAAAACGACAAATCAATTCGGTCAGCGAATTGGAGAAATGGATGAAGGACTACAGCGAGCTTTCGGCTGTAGTGAGCGAGAACATGGGATGGCGCTATATTAAAATGACCTGTGATACAGCCAACGAAGAATTAAAGAACAGCTTCAACGATTTTGTGGTGAACATCGAACCGCATATGTCGCCGGTAAGCAACGAGCTCAATAAAAAATTAATGGCCTCTTCCTTTGTGGACGATCTGAACAAAGGAAAATATTTTGTTTACACCCGAGGGATAAAAAAGAGTATTGAATTATACCGCGAACAAAATATTCCGCTGTTTACCCAAATGCAGCAAAAGGAACAAGAATTCGGCTCTATATCCGGTGCTCA
>JBGASH010000014.1:0-30107 GCA_044229775.1 Bacteroidia bacterium | reverse complement strand
TTTATTTATAGCTATTCATATTTTGTTGCTAAAACCACAGCAGATCTAGTGGAAACTTTCGCCTTAAAACCGCCATTCCGATAAACCTCTCTTTTATCGTTTTTCATTCGATAAATATCGTTAATTGGTCAGAAAACTTAACATATTTTAACAGGCTCCTTTCGGCCTAACAAACACGCCCTTAGTAACTTTGATGACCTTATAAAAATTTTATGGTAGTAGATATAAAAGAACTGAACGAACGCATTCAACGCGAGAGCGCATTTGTTGACATGCTTAGCATTGAAATGGACAAAGTAATTGTTGGCCAAAAACAAATGGTTGAACGATTAATGATAGGCCTTTTAAGTAATGGTCACATTTTATTAGAAGGTGTGCCGGGCCTCGCCAAAACTTTAGCCATAAATACATTGGCAAAATGTATCGACGCACAATTCAGCCGCATCCAATTTACACCCGACCTGCTTCCTGCCGATTTGATCGGTACTATGATCTATAATCAGAAACAGGAACAATTCTCGATCCGTAAAGGACCTATCTTCGCCAACTTTATTTTGGCCGATGAGATCAACCGCGCCCCCGCAAAAGTACAATCGGCCTTACTCGAAGCCATGCAGGAAAGACAAGTTACCATTGGAGAACAAACGTTTCAATTACCAAATCCTTTCTTAGTATTGGCCACTCAAAACCCAATTGAACAGGAAGGAACTTATCCTTTACCAGAAGCACAAATGGATCGCTTTATGCTTAAAGTGGTAATAGGTTATCCTACCAAAGAAGAAGAACGCAAAATTATCGCTTCAAATATTTCGCCGGCAGGCATGCCAAAACCAAACGCTATTTTGAGTCCTGATGCCATTGTGAACGCGCGCAAAGTAGTAAAAGATGTTTACATGGATGAAAAAATTGAGCGTTACATTGTGGATATTGTTTTTGCCAGCCGCTTTCCAAAAGATTACAAATTGGAAAAATTCAACGGATTGATCTCTTACGGTGGATCGCCGCGTGCCAGTATCAATTTAGCATTGGCCGCTAAAGCTTATGCTTTCATTAAACGCAGAGGTTATGTGATACCTGAAGATGTTCGCGCTATTTGTACTGACGTTATGCGTCACCGTATCGGTTTAACTTACGAAGCCGAAGCCGAGAACATTACCAGCGAAAACATCATTACCGAAATTCTTAATACTGTAGAAGTTCCTTAGCAGTGATTAGTTTTTAGTTCTAAGTTTTTAATAGGCTTATTGAACACTAAACACCAATAACTCAAAACTAAATCATGGACAGCGCCGAATTATTAAAAAAAGTACGCAAGATCGAAATTAAATCGCGAGGCTTAAGCCGTCAGATCTTTTCGGGTGAGTACCATAGCGCTTTTAAGGGGCGCGGGATGGCGTTTTCGGAAGTGCGTGAATATACCCCGGGCGATGATGTAAGAACAATTGACTGGAACGTAACGGCCCGCTTTAATTCGCCTTTTGTAAAGATCTTTGAAGAAGAACGTGAGCTAAGCGTGATGTTGCTGGTGGATGTAAGCGCCAGCGGTTTGTTTGGTACACAAAAACAATTTAAACAGGATCTTATTACCGAATTATGCGCGGTGGTGGCGTTTTCGGCTTCGCAAAATAATGATAAGATAGGCGTGATCTTTTTTTCGGATAAGATCGAAAAATTCATTCCGCCTAAAAAAGGAAAATCGCACGTACTCCGAATCATTCGCGAGTTACTCAACTTTAAACCCGAAAGTAAGGGCACCAACATTGAAGTGGGTTTAAAATATCTGACCAACGTTATTAAAAAACACTGTACCGTTTTTTTGATCTCCGACTTTTTTGCCACTAACAATTATACCGACGCGCTAAAGATCGCCAATAAAAAACACGATCTTATTGCTTTAAAGATAAACGACAAGACCGAGCAAAATATTCCGGCCATAGGTTTGGTGAAGTTGGTGGATAACGAAAGCAAAAAATTACTGTGGGTAGATACCAGTAGCAAAGAATTTCAAAAACAATACAAATTGAATTTCATTAAGCGCGAAAATGCCATGAAAGATACCTTCAACAAGTGTGGGGTTGATTATTGCGACATTTATACGCACGAAGGATATATAAAGCCATTAATGAATTTATTTAAACGAAGATAAAAAACATTTACCCGTGTCCCCCGCTGGCGGGGGTGGCATCCCAAAGGGATGACGAGGGTGGAAAATTGAATGAACAAAATTTTAAAATATGTATTTCTGATCCTTGTTTTCTCGGGCCTCGTTAATCTTAAAGCCCAGGAAATAAAAGTGAGCGCTGTACTCGACTCCAGTAAGATCCGTGTGGGCGAGCAGGTAAAACTGGATCTGTATGTACAGTATGATGCTTCTCAAAAAAACTTAAAGATCGACTGGCCCTCGTTTGAAGATACTATTACCGGTAAAGTGGAGATCGTTTCTAAAACCGCTATCGATTCTACCATTCCCGATAAAAATAATCCGAACATGGTTTTGCAGCATCAGCAATTTATTGTATCGGCATTTGATTCGGGTTACTTTGCCATTCCGCCTTTCAAATTCATTTTAAACGGCGATACCAACAAACCTTACCTCACCGAAGCCTTGTTATTGGAAGTACACACGGTTCCTACCGATACCACCGATATGTCCATTAAAGACATTAAGCCGCCTTTTGGTGAAGCGTTTGATTGGAAATGGTATTTGCCTTACGCTTATTGGGGTTTAGGACTTTTAGCAGGTGTGGCTCTTGTTATTCTGATATTTTATAAACTAACGCAAAAGAAAGAAGTAGTTGTAGAAAAAGAAAAACCAAAAATTCCGGCGCACATTATCGCCCTTGCTGAATTGGAAAAAATAAAGACCGAATCGGTTTGGAAAGAAGGAAAGATCAAAGAATATTATTCATCCATTTCCGATTCTATCCGTTTGTATATTGAGAACCGTTTTGGAATTAACGCGCTTGAATTAACCACCGACGAGATCATTACCGCTTTTCGTTCGATGGTAGTTGACCCTGTAAGCAAAGATAAATTACAGCAACTATTGGTATTGTCGGATTTTGTAAAATTTGCGAAACAAATTCCTATTGAGCAAGAACATGTGATGGCGCTTCAAAACGCTTTTGATTTTGTGAATGGTACCAAACGCGAAGAAATTATTGAAATAGAACCCGAAGTAAACAGCATTGGCGAAACAATTACCAAAAAAGAAGAGACCAGGTGATAAGTTATTTTAACGATATACAATTTGCCGAAAAGCATTGGTTTTGGTTACTGCTACTGGTACCGGTAATGGCGTTATGGTATTTTATTAAATTAAAACGTTACGAAGGCGAGATCCATTTTTCATCGTTCGAGAATTTTGCCGGAATAAAATCATCCATAAAAGCCAAATTGCGTCACCTTATCTTTGTTTGTCGTTTATTAGGAATTTCCTTGAT
Organism: Bacteroidia bacterium; assembly: GCA_044229775.1. GTDB lineage: Bacteria > Bacteroidota > Bacteroidia > B-17B0 > Aurantibacillaceae > JAHEYG01. Next base: position 26,664 of record JBGASH010000014.1, on the reverse strand, counting down.
CATTATGGCCATGGCCCGTCCGCAGAGTCGCAGCAGCTGGAAAGATATTAAGACCGAGGGTATTGATATTATGATCACCATGGACGTGTCGCTCTCGATGTTGGCCAAAGATTTTAAACCCAACCGTATTGAAGTGGCCAAAGAAGTAATAAAAGATTTTATTGATGCGCGCCCCAATGATAAAATTGGATTAGTGGTTTTTGGCGGCGAAGCCTTTACGCAGTGTCCGCTTACAGTTGATCACAAAGTAATTAAGAACATGTTTCCCGAAATAAAAGCGGGTATGTTAGATCAGGGTACCGCTATTGGGTTGGGATTAGCCGACGCGGTGGCCAGGATCAAAGACAGCAAAGCTAAAAGTAAAGTGATCATTTTGATCTCCGACGGGGTAAATAACGTAGGTGAGATAGCTCCGTTAACAGCAGGCGAAATTGCCAAAACGTTTGATGTGCGTGTTTACACCATTGGGATCGGCTCTAAAGGTAAAGCCTTGCAGCCCGTGGCGCTTTATCCAAATGGTGAAATGCAATACGATTACGTGGATGTGGATATTGACGAACCTACCATGAGTAAAATTTCGGAAATGACCGGCGGAAAATATTTCAGGGCCACCAATAAAGAAACACTAAAGGATATTTACAGGGAAATTGACAAAATGGAAAAGACCATTATCAGTGAAAAAAGTTTTTCTAACAAGGCCGAACATTTTTTACCGTTGGCCATTGCGGCATTTTTATTTTTATTGACGGAATTTTTATTAAAGCGCATCGTATTTAAAGCGGTACCATAAATGTTTAAGTTCGAGAACCACATATTCTTTTACGCCTTTGCCCTTATACCGGTATTGCTGGGTATTTTTATATGGTATTTGTTTTCGCTTAAGCGGAAAATAAAAAAACTGGGCGACTACCAATTAGTGTCGTCGTTGATACCTGACGTATCTAATAGTAAAAAAATAATCAAATTCATTTTATTGACCTTGGGTTTGAGTAGTTTGATCTTAGCGTTGTGCAATTTACAAACCGGCAATAAAAAAGAAGAAGTAAAACGCGAAGGCGCCGATATCATTGTGTGTTTAGACGTATCGAACTCGATGCTGGCGCAGGATCTTTCACCTAACCGTTTGGAACGGGCTAAGTACGCGTTAGAGAAAATGATCGATAAATTGCAGGGCGACAGATTAGGGATTATCATTTTTGCCGGTGAAGCTTATGTGCAACTACCTATTACCACCGATTACAGCGCCGCTAAATTGTTTTTAGGTAGCATTAACACACAAATGGTGCCTGTGCAAGGAACCAATATTGGTGCCGCTATACGAAAAGGGTTAGAGAGCTTTGGAAAAGACGAAGGAAAAAATAAGACCATCGTATTGATCACCGACGGCGAGAACCACGAACCCGAAGCTATTGAAGCCGCCGAGGAAGCCAACAAAGCCGGCATTATGGTAAATACCATTGGTATTGGATCGGAAAGCGGCGTGCCTATTCCGATGGTGACCAACGGCGTAGTTGGCGGTTACCGAAAAGATAAGGATGGCAACACCATTGTTACTAAATTAAATAAAAGTATGCTTACCGAAATTGCCGGAAAAGCCAATGGGGTTTTTGTACAGGCTACCAATGCCGATATTGGTTTGGACGCTATTCTAAACAAGTTATCGGAGCTCGACAAAAAACAGATCGATACCCAAATGTATACCGATTACGAAGATCAGTTTCAATGGTTCCTGGCAATGGCCCTTTTATTCTTTATCCTTGAATTCTTTATCAGCGAACGAGTGAATGCCTGGTTCAGAGAAATGTTTAACCGCATCATGAAAAACAATACCGCCAGCACCACGGTAATTATTATGGGTTGTTTGCTTACCTCCTTCTCTTCTTTTTCACAGGTAGAAAAACAATTGCTTTACGATGGCAATAACTATTACCATAGCGGACAAAACGAACGCGCCCTTAATTTATACCGCGACGCGTTAAAAATAAAACAGGATTTCAAAAAAGCGAATTTTAATTTAGGCGATGCCATTTACAAAGAAGCTGTAGGTATTAAGGCCTCTCCTAATAAAGGATTGATAATGGGCATGAAACCCGATTCGTTAGCTAATATTATGTTTGACGAAGCTGCCGGACAGTTTGACGTGGTATCGCAAACCGTATCGGATAAAGACACTTTGCATCAGGCCTTACATAACTTAGGAAATTGCCGGGTGATGCAAAAAAATTATCAGGCGGCAGTTGACGCTTACAAAAAAGCCTTAAAGATAAATCCTAAGGATGAAGAAACGCGTTATAATTTCGCTTACGCGCTTAAAAAATTACAGGAAGAACAGAAAAAGAATAAAAATAAGAATCAGGACAAACAACAACAGCAACAACAGCAGCAACCCCAAATGAGCAAACAGGAAGCCGAACGTATGTTGCAAGCTTTAAAGAACGCTGAGCAAAAAATGCAAGGCAAAAAGAAAAAAGGTGAAGGACAGAAATCGAAGCCGGAGAAGGAATGGTAGGGAGATGAAAGTATCAGGATTAAAGTATAAAGATGAAAGATTAAAGTATCAAGATTAAAGATTAAAGTATAAAGATTAAAGATGAGGACCGGGAAAAATAAAAAGTTGGTGAGCGTAATGATGATCATTACCGTTCTGGCTTTTGCTTTTTCTTCAGTGAAAGCGCAGATAAAACTAACAGCGCAGGTAAGTTCTAATAAAGTGCAGGTGGGTACGCCTTTTCAAATCATGTTTAGTGTAAACACTATTCCAACAACTTATACACCGCCCAGATTTAAAGTTTTTGATGTTTACTCGGGTCCTAATCCCACCCAAAGCACACTGTTTATAAACGGCGCTGTTTCGCAGGCTTGTTCTATTTCATTTTTAATTGCCGCTAAAAAAGAAGGCAAGATCACCATTGACCCTATGACCATGGTAGCAGGCGGACAAACTTATAAAAGTAACGTTATTGTGATCGAAGCCTCTAAAGGAAATGTTTCTCCGAATGGAAACACCAACGCGCAAAATCAACAGCAGCAAAACAATCAAACCACTACCGAGGAACCTGCCTATTCTACCAAAATAACCGGCGAAGAAGTTTTTATAAGGACCTCGGTAAGTAAAACAAAATGTTATTTGGGCGAACAGGTTACTATTACGCAAAAAATTTATTCACGCATGGAGATCCGCGGCATTCAAAGTGCCAAATTTCCATCTTACAATGGCTTTTGGGCGCAACAGGCCGAGGGTTTAAACAATGTAGTACAAAACGAAAATTTAGATGGCGTTGTTTATCAAACCGGCGAATTTAGTCGCACCTTTGTTTTTCCGCAACGCACCGGTAAATTAACCATCGATCCCACCGAATTGGAAATTGTGGTAAGGCGACAAACCAATAAAAAACCGCGCAACATCTTTGAACAATTTTTTGGTACCGGCGGTTATGAAGACCTGGTGGTAAAAGCCAAAAGCAAACCCGTTAGCGTGGATGTAACAGCCTTACCTGAAACCAACAAACCCGAAGGCTTTACCGGTGGTGTAGGAAACTTTACCTATAAAGTAGAGGCCACCCGAAAAAATCTTAAAGCTAACGACGCGTTCAATTTAAAAGTGACCATCAACGGAAAAGGCAACATTAAGATCTTTGATCCCCCTAAATTAAATTTACCCGAAAGTTTTGAAAGCTACGAACCAAAAATAAACGAGAACATCAGTAACGTGGGCGCGGTGAGTGGTACAAAAGTTTACGATTATTTGGTTATTCCGCGCGAACCCGGTGAGTTTGTGATGGACGATCTTAAATTCAGTTTTTTTAATACCGATAAAAAAGAATACGTAACGGTTTCGGCCCCTCCTATTACCATTACCGTTACACCCGGCGACGGTAAAAGCAACGCTACCGCGCAGGTGTTCGATCATTTAAAACAAGAGATAAAAGAAACCGAGAACGATATACGCTATATTAAAAAAGGCAATTTTGAATTACAAAAAGGCGAAACCGAATTCTTTAACTCGTCGGCACACATTATGCTAATGCTGTTACCGGCCTTCTTATTATTGGGCGGTTTAGGCTATCGCTCGTATTATTTAAAACACAACAGTAATACCGCTGCGGTTTTGGGTCGTAAGGCCGCTAAAGTGGCTAAAAAACAATTGGCGCAGGCCGAAAAATTAATGCGCGACAATAATAAAGAAGGGTTTTACACTGAGGTAATGACCGCTTTAAATAATTATGTGAGTCATAAATTTAATTTGCCGTTGGCCGATCTGAGTAAAGAAAATATTACAGCGGCGTTACAAGCCAAACAAATTAATCCGCAAACACAACTAAAATTATTTGATACGCTTAACCAATGTGAGTACGCTAAATACGCACCGGGCGCTGTTTCGGGCGATCTTAACATGGTTTATAATAATACCGTTGAACTGATCTCGAATATTGAGAACGAAATAAAAAATGCTTAAAAAGTATTACATATTAGTTTTTCTTTTTGTGCTGGCCACTGTTTCGCAGGCCGGACCGGTGGAGCAATTGCTAAAAGCGCAAAACGCTTACGACGCTAAAAATTATAAGCTGGCGATTGAAACGTACGAAAGCCTTATTAAAGAGGGCTATGTTTCGGGAAATGTGTATTACAATTTGGGTAATGCTTATTACCGCGATAATAAATTAGGAAAGGCCATTTACAATTACGAGCTGGCCAAAAAAATGGATCCAAATGATGAGGACGTAAAGAACAACCTCAACATTGCCTACTCTAAAACCATTGACAAAATTGAGACCAAAGAGAACTTTTTTGTGAGCGCCGTAAAAACCAATGTGCTAAGTAGTTTTTCTACCCGGGCCTGGGCCTGGTTAAGCGTGGCCATTATTTTTGTGGCCATGTTGTTTTTATATTTATTTATAGCGGGCAGCAGTGTGAAATTGAAACGCTTTTCGTTCTTTATTTCGTTGGTGGGAATTATAGCGTTCTTTATCGTTTACTTTTTAGGTTACTCCGCCGTAAAAGCCAAGCAGCAAACAAAATTTGCTATTATCACCGCGCAACAATCAAAAGTGTATACCGAACCTACCGTTACCGCGTCTTCTAAATTTGGTTTACATGAGGGCACCCGCGTAAAAATTATTGAACTCAACGCCGACTGGGTGCTTATTAAATTAGAAAATGGCAATGAGGGTTGGTTGAAAACCACTGAGGTAGGAGTGTTTTAAGGTACGAAATACGAAGTACGAAATACGAAGTACGAAATACGAAGTACGAAATACAAAGTAAGAGGTACGAAATACAAGGTACGAAATACAAGGTACGATTTATCTTTGCGTTTTCTTTGCGCCTCTGCGGTTAACCGGGAAAGTGCATTACTTTCTGATCATTTAAAGTTAACCACAAAGACCACTAAGAAGGCACCAAGAGCACAAAGTTTTTATTACTCTTTTGTTTTCTTTGTGTCCCTGTGGGGTTAACCAGGAAAGTTAATTTGAGCGCTTAAATTTTGCCACTAAGACGCTAAGGCGCAAAGGTTGTACGTACACTTAGCGTCTTTGAGCCTTTGTGGCAAAAAATTGATTCCCTCGCCAAAAAACACTATTTTCGTTATTACTATGCGCTTATTCTTACTCCTTATATGGCGAGGTAAACTCGCCACCGCGAGCAAAGCCTCGCGGCTTACTTTTCTCAGTTGTTTTCTCTTTCTCCTTTCAAACTCTTCTCTTTCCCAAAACATCGATCTTAAACTTTTAAAAAGCATTAACCAAACCGATCATCCGGCATGGGACAATTGCATGAAGGGAACTTCTTTTAGCATTTACCCGGTAATGGCGGGCAGTGTGGGTACGCTTTTGGTTGCGGGCTATGTAAAAAAAGATTCGTTAATGATCCGCAATGGTTACCGCACCGCTTTGGCTCTTACGCTTAACATTGGTATTACCGAAGGCATTAAATACGCGGTAAGGCGCAAGCGCCCTTTTCAGGACTACCCCGACGACATTGTAAAAAGAAATAACGCCGATGGTTTTTCTTTTCCTTCGGGGCACACTTCTTGCGCTTTTGCTACGGCTACCGCTTTAACGTTGAGCACAAAAAAATGGTACGTGGGTGTGCCGGCGTATACTTATGCAAGTTTGATTGCCTACTCGCGAATGCGTTTGGGCGTGCATTACCCCAGCGATGTTTTAGGAGGAATTATTGTAGGCATAGGATCAAGCCTTTTAACTTTTCAGGTGGACCGTTGGATAAACAAAAAATAGGATTTTGCCTCATAATGTGTATTTTTAATATAGTAATAGAAGCAACAAAACCATCCTTATCTTGCAAAAACAGCCAGATTGGGGTGAAAAAATGGCTCCTATAAGGGAGTTATGCCCCATTGCTTGGGACACGACACCGCGACAAATGTACTTGGACTTAGTCATTAATTTAAAACACTGACCAATGACAAAAAGACTTTTAAGTATTGCTTTGTTCCTCGTTCAGTTGACTTTAATCGGACAGACAAACGCTGACGACCAAAGACAAATTGCTACAGTAAAAGCAAGTAACGATGGGACAATACAATGGACCGCCGCTGGAGAAACAGACAAGTTGCCATACGTGATAGAGCAGTTCAGATGGAACAAATGGATAAAAATTGGCGAAGTAGACCCTCACCTATCTCCTGGAGAAAAAATTTACCAATTTAAAGCGATTCCATATTACGGTGAAAATTTGTGTCGTGTTAAACCATTTGGCAATTCGACCGAAAGCAAGGAGGTAAAGTTTACTAACTCTTACATGGCTAAAGTCAAATTTTCGGTAAACAAAAAGACAGAGAAGATTGAATTTAGCGACGAACAATCTCGCCCGACCGAAACAATGTACGAGATCATTGACAGCTCGGGAACATTAGTAAAAAAAGGCTGGGGACAAAATGTTTCGTACGACAATCTTCCAAAAGGTAAATACACTTTAAATTACGACAACACAAGCGGAGAATTTAAATGGTAGACCTAAACTTAGCAGGACAAAAGCAACGAGGGCATAACAGCACCTACTGGCAAGCGGGCGGACGTCGGAATAAAAAGTTTAGTATCTTTATAAAACCTTTTGTCGGTATAGACAGTTGAAGCTTCGAAAGCCCGCCTGCCAGTAGCCGCAAAACGTTACCAGCAAGGCGTGGACTTTCGTTCACCAAGGCACATTTTCAAATATTACAAACTTTTCGTATCTTTAAAGAGTGGGCCGACGGACTAAAAAATATTTGAATTTTGTTATAGACAAACTGACTAATTCTATTGAAAATACTCTTACTGGAGAAATTTTCGATACTGAAATCACTCGTATAACTGACAAAGACTTTAAAACAATTAAAAGCAAGGACTGGCAATTCAATTGGAAATCTGAATTCAAAGACAAATCAAAATTAATTTTTAAACTAACCACTACCAATAACCCTACAATCATTCAAGGTCTTTTAAGCATTGAAGACAAGGACGATCATATTTTTATGCATCTTGTTGAAAGTTCAAAATTCAATCTTGGTAAACACAAGATATATCTTGGCGTTCCTGGTAATTTAGTTGCGTATGCTTGTAAAGTTTCGTTTGACAAAGGTTATGAAGGTTACGTTGCTTTTGACAGCAAGACAATTTTAATTGAACATTACCAAAAATCTCTCGGCGCAACACATTTACGCGACCGCCGAATGTTTGTTGACACCAAAGCAGCAGGTAAACTTGTTTCACAATATTTTAAATCATAAAATCATGGGGCTAATTAGAGAATCAAAAAAAGTTGACTTAATAATTAAATCAGAACCTTGGTCTGAAAAAGAATTAATTGAATTCAGAGAAATTATGAAATCACAAAAAGCAAAACGTAAAAAGCAACCTCTCCGGACTGCGAAACGTAAGACCAAACAAAACGCATAAACGCCCAGCTGGTAACCCGAGGGCAATGGCGCAATGCGGGGGAAAGGCATAACGTGGCGGCGGAATAGTTGCCTGCCTTCGCAGATTTTAATTTGCCGCCACAAAAACATTTGTATCTTCATATAAACATTTGTGGTTGTAGACAGGTGATGCTTCGTAAGCCCGCCGAACGCCAACCGCAAAACGTTACCAGCAAGGCATACAGACAACCATAATGACGACACAAATAATAATTGTTTTAATCCTGACCTTTGTAATAAATCTTATTACGACACTTTCCTATTCTGTAAGAATTGTTGGCATTCGGACAGGACGTATCGCTATTTCATTTGCTTTGTTCAATATTCTAGTGTTAGTTTCAAGGACAGCTAACGGATTTCAAGCACCACTTTTAGCCAAAACAGTTGAAGACGACATAAAAGTTGGCGTTTTTGACAACTCAATTACGTTCAGACTTATCATCCTTTCCTGTTCTATCGCGACAATTATAGGGGCTTTTCTTATCCCGACATTTCAAAGAGTGTTATCTAAAGCAGTAGTTAATTTTAGTGTACACAAATCAATGGGAAAATTAATGCTCCATGGTTTCTCCAAGGCTGGTATTCTTTATTTCAAAGACAACATGACTATTCCTGCAAAGGAAAATATCTCTACCATAAAACTCGACAGTGAATTCCCGTGGCGAATTTTTATTCTAAATATTTTTGCTGTCGCAATTTTGACAATTGGTGTTTTATCTGCGGTTTACGCATCCTATCTAAATCCAGACTACAGGACAACAGCGAGTAATTTATCTGCTTTTGTAAATGGTTTTGCGACTATATTAATGTTTGCATTTATTGACCCACATTTATCAGCAATGACAGACGATGTTACTTTAGGAAAATGTTCTGAAGCAACTTTTAGAAAATATATTGTGTACATGACAATAGCTCGACTTATTGGGACACTTTTAGCACAATTATTATTTTTGCCGAGTGCTCAATTATTATCGTGGACAGCGACACATATATAAAAATAAATTGCCCAGCTGGTAATACAGGTCATACGCCAGCGGGGGACGTCGGTCATCGTTCGGGCAATTTAAGGTGCGCTGCCGCGCAAGTTAATTTTCATTTGCCCTCACTAAAAAACATTTGTATCTTCATATAACCGTTTTAGGGTATAGACAGGTGATGCTTCGTAAGCGCACAAGGTAAATCTGCAAACCGTTATAGCTAATGCGCCAGGACAGACGAACAATAAACTATTATACAGACAATTATTAATTAAATTAAAACTACCAGACAAATGAAATCTATGACAAAATTAAACCTCTCCTTAATTGCCTTAGTTGCGTTTTTACTTTGTACTTCCTTCCTGACAAAACAGCAAACTAATACTAACAAATATTTGACATTAAGAGTGTCCGAAGGACCAGCTCCTGCTTTCGACCCGAAAATAATTATTGTATATGAGGACAGCAAAGTTGAAGAAATTGTGATCGACAAATACCGGACGAGTAATTGGGTAGCAAATCTTAAAAAAATTAATGAGACATTAAATACTTTAGCAGGTAAGGGTTATGAAGTAGTAGCAATGAGTGGGACAGACTTACTTTCGACGACTTACACGTTAGTAAAACACTAATGACCCGCAGACACCGACAATAAAACTGTGTGTGGCGCACAAGCTATAACAGCAAATAAACGTAAGCGGGCGTCCCGATAGCTATCGGGATCGGTCATCGCGGCGCGCAATTAAAGCGGCCCCTTCGGGAAAATTTATTTGCGGCCGCTAATAAACATTTGTATCTTCATATAACCATTTGTGGGTATAGACAGGTGATGCTTCGAAAGCGCACAAGTTAAATCTGCAAACCGTTAGCTACAATACCCGGACAGACGTTCGACAGACAAATAAATCTTGATAATTCCTTCCGAAACCAGACTTCCGATTACTCAGACACCGGGACAACGAGGTAGACAATCACCTTATCTGAACCCGGACTATTTGCCTTTAAAATCCCATAATCTGATCCATTAAGAGTAATCGTACCATTAAAGACTGCCTTTGTTTTATCACTTTCCGTATACGTAAATGGCAACTCAATAGGTTTAATGGAATCTTTTATTGTTAGTTTGCCTTTAGCCAAGTAACCAGTTCCCGTTTTGACAATTTCTGTTGAAGCGAACGAAATGGCAGGATATTTTTCTACATTAAAATAATCAGGCGACTTCAAATGATTATCATGTTTTTCATTTCCAGTATTTATTGTTTTAGCATCAATTGAGGCTGTAATCCTTGATTTCTGTAAGTCTTTTTCGTCAAAATCAATAACAGCATTTAAGTTTCCAAAAGTGCCTTTCTTATTAAGCGCTGGCAACTCAAAATTGATTTTAGTGTTTTCTTTATCGACTTTCCACTGTTTGACCAAAGTGAAAGCTGAACAAATTGACAGCGTTACGATGCTTGCGACAATGACTTTGTTTTTCATTTTTTTAAATGTTGATATATAAATGTACAGTATTTTATAAAACATTTTTTTCTCAGATACTTTCAAATCCTTAATATTTGTTAATTATACGACAAGCATGGACGCTGGACTCATACTGTGTGCAGGGCACTGTAGCTAACAACACATTTAATTTATGCGCGGGGACCAGCGGTCGCTTCTCGCCTACGCTAAAGCTCCGGCGATCGAAGCGCGGACTTTTTTGCGCCAGCCTTAACGGGTTGACATCAATAATAATTTTGTACCTTTATTTAAACGAATTTACAGAGGCTCAAGCAAAAACTGCGCCAGCTCCTAAAACGTTAGCCTCAAACCTTAGACGACAGACAATATTTTGACAACAAACCGTTCTAATAAAAAAATATTCGGACTTGACCTCTTAAGAGCAATTGCGATCATCTTAGTTTTTCTATGGCATTACAAACGATATGGCTGTCCCGACTGGTTGAGTGGCATTGCAAAATTCGGCTGGACAGGCGTTGACCTCTTTTTTGTTCTTAGCGGTTATCTAATCGGTGGACAACTCTTCACTAAAATTGCAAACGGCCAGACAATTTCCGTTTATGAATTCTATTTTAAAAGGTTCTTTCGTATAATACCGGCTTACATTGTTGTTTTAATCCTTTATTATAGTATTCCCGCATTCAACGAAAAGGCCGCGATCTCTCCTTTATGGAAATTCCTGACTTTCACAATGAATTTCGGACTTGACTACCAGAACGCCGGTACATTTTCTCACGCCTGGTCGTTATGTATCGAAGAACAATTTTATTTCATCTTTCCTATCCTCATAATTTTTATTTCCAAAATTAAAGCCGACAATAAAGCAATATTAATTCTTTCAGGTCTTTTTGTTTTTGGGTTTATTATGCGCATTTACAGTTGGCAGACCTTTGTTTCACCAATATACGCAGACAAAGAAAATATGGCTCTTATCGGTAATGCCTATTCAAAATATGTTTATTACCCAACATATAATCGCCTTGACGGTTTGTTGGTTGGGGTTGCAATTGCTTTGTTGTTTTCCTTTAAACCAAATACAAGGGACATGCTTATAAATAAAGGAAATTATCTTTTCGGACTTGGAATAATTATACTAACTGTAACTTACTTTATATGTCAAGACCAATTTTCATTCCATACGGCAGTTCTAAGCTATCCTTTAGTTTCAATTGGTTACGGCTTTTTAGTAATAGCTGTTCTAAGTTCAAATTGTTTCGTTAATAAATTTAACTTCAAAATCTTCTCTTTTCTTGCGACAATTTCCTACTCCGTTTATTTAACGCATAAACAATTAAACCATATTGTTCAAAGTCTATTAGCCGAGCAAGACATAAACAAAAATTGGTCTATCCTTATTTGTTCCCTAATTTCAATAATTGGCGGACTGATCCTTCACATGACGATTGAAAAACCATTTTTAATATTACGAGACAGGTTACTAAAGCGAACACCAATAAAAGTAAAGGTTAGCGGATAGAAGAGTCCGCTTGGAATTTTTGAGGGTTAATAATTAAACCGGCAGGCGGGCGCGTAACTTGAGGTCACGAAAAATTAAAACGGGGAAGCTGAAAACCGAAGAGAGTAAGCACAATAATAATTCAGATAACATATGAACAAAGTTCACTACGCGCTTTACCTCAATCCGCCACGACCAACATTTATGCAAGACATGAGCAACGAAGAACGCGGCATCATGCAAAAACATGTTGGCTATTGGAATGACCTTATGCAAAAAGGAAAGGTATTAGCCTTTGGACCCGTACTCGATCCAAAAGGCGCATACGGCTTAGGAATAGTTGAAGTTGAAAACGAAGAGGAGGTGAAAACCATGATCGCCAACGACCCGGCAAATGGCCTTAATAACTATGAGTATTATTTAATGAAAGCAGTAACACCGAAAAAATAATCTGATATGACCTGGGTTTTAAGAATACCAACACCTAAAAAAATACAATTTAAAAACTAATAATTATGGCATCTATCAATCCACACATCAATTTCAACGGCAATGCCGAAGAAGCATTCAATTTTTACAAGTCGGTATTTGGCGGAGAATTCGCAAAAATAATGCGTTTCAAAGATCTACAAAGTGCCGAATTTCCCGTGGCCGAACATGAGGCAAATAAAATAATGCACATTGCTTTGCCTATTGGTAAAAGTACTTTAATGGCTAATGATGTACCTGAAATATTGGGACGAACTAACGAAAATGAGAACAGAAGCAAAATTGTAATTAGTGCAGAAAGCAAAGCAGAAGCCGACAAATTATTCAAGGGTCTTTCGGTAGGCGGACAAATTGAAATGCCTATTTCTGACAGTCCCTGGGGCTCATATTTTGGGATGTTTAGAGACAAATATGGCATTGAGTGGATGGTGGACTTTGACCCAAATTACAAAGGGAAAATTTAACGGAAGTAAATAACTGAGCCGTTAACGGCTGTTGAACGTTTATTTTGACGAATGATTTATAAGACTTAAAAATTCTTTCTTATACGTTTCAGAAATAGGTATCAAGACATCATTAATTTTAATTCGGTCTTTCTCTATCGCCACAATCTTATCAAGCGCCACCATAAACGACTTATGCACCCGGCAAATAAGGTCCGACGGTATTTCCCGCTCCAGTTCTTTAAAGGTTTGCAAGGTCATTATTCGTTTATCAGTAGTATGGATCCTACGGTAATCCCTCATTCCTTCGATGTACAATATTTCATTTAACGAAATCTTCTCCAGCCGGTACTCGGTTTTAACAAAAATAAATCCCTTTTCTTTAACGGAATCTTTTTTGGCTAAGTTATTTTGAACTTTATCTACAGCCTGAAGAAAACGTTCAAATGTAAAAGGCTTTAAAAGATAATCGGTAACATTTAGATCAAATCCCTTGAGTGCGTATTCACTGTAAGCAGTAGTTAGTATTACCTCGCTTTTAATTTTTGTACTTTCCAATAACTGTATGCCCGACAATTCGTCCATATTAATATCAAGAAACATTAAATCAACTTTATTATCCTTTAAAAATGCTATAGCCTCAATTCCGCTCTCAAACGAAGAAAGTAAATTTAAATACGGTAATCGCAAAACATAACTCTTTGTTCGCTCCATGGCTAATGGCTCATCTTCAATTATGATGCAATTGATCTTCATTCTACAATGAAAGTAATAAATTTACTTTATACATACCGTTTTTATTTACCACTTCAAATGTGTGTTTATTGGGGTATAATAAGGCCAAACGTCTTTGAATTAGCTCGTTTCCTAAACCATTGTGTTCGGGCTTCAATGCCGTATCAATCGAATAAGCGTTCTCGCATTCAAATTTTATTTTATCTTTTTCGATATTGAAAGAAATTGCAATAGCGTTCTCTACCTTTTTGTTTTCGGCGTGTTTAAAGGCGTTTTCTATAAATGGTATAAAAAGCATTGGCTCGATCTTCAGATCGCCCGAGCTCCCTCTTACCTCATACTTTATGTAATTGGGGTTGGTAGTTCTTATCTTTTGTAACTCTACATACTTTTTTATGTACGATAACTCCTTCTCAAGTGCAATTTTCTCAGCCTTTGTTTCATACAACATAAAACGCATAATTTCTGATAATTTATTCAGATACTCGGATGCTTTGGCTGGGTCTTTTAAAATGAGCACATCAATGTTGTTAATGGTATTAAATAAAAAATGCGGGTTCATTTGCGCTTTCATTAAAGCCAGTTCCATTTCGTAATTTTTTTTATTCAGCTCTGCCTTAATTTTAATATCATCATACCAGGTAATAAATCCTTTCATTACTAAACCCAATATGCCATTTACCATAGCAATGAACGAAATAAATAAGCCCGAGAAAAATACGGCAGCTAAATTCCCACTAACATTGAAAACCGCATGGATTATTACTTCCGCAATTACAGCGGCCATTATACTCACCAGCACCAGGTATAAGAAAAATTTCAAAAATTTCTTTTTGGCTAAATACCCGTTAAATAAAACCGTGTAAAAACCATAAAATCCCAACACAGCGGGGATAAGGGCGCCAAAAAAAGCCGGCGATATCACATTTACTTTGGTGTGATCAACCACCAGTAATAGTCCGGAGATCACCAGCAAATACATGAACCAGTAACTTACATGCAATAAAACAACAACATACTTTTTCATAATTATAAATTTAACGGTTAATATGTTTCAAAAGTAGATGGTTCATACTAGTTTATAAATTATCTTCTGCCTATAGTAACAGTTTATCTGCAAAATGGGCATTTTGTTCTGCAAAACAAGTACCCTAAACCTACGCTTCACCTTTCATTAAATTGCATCCCTACCCTTCCCACCAATAAATGCTAATGCTTTAATAAAAGTTCACTATCTTTAACCATAGCGAAAGAAAACATTTGTGGGCACATACAGTGAAACAACTCTTTAATAACCTGTTCTATCCAATATACCATGAACGATAAAAAAGCTCTTATACGATACACCTTACTTAGGTATTGGTTCTTCTTTATCTTCTTATTACTCGGATTTTTCTTTACGCTTGCTTCAATTAAAAGATGGGTAAGTGATGATACGTTTGACAGCGGTAATGTTGCCGCATTTATAATGTCGGCTTTATGTTTTATTTTCTTTTTTTGGGCGGCCTACAAAAGCAAACTGGTTACTCAAAAACTTTTTTTGGACCGTACAGAGATCAACTATTACTTTCCGTTATGGCCACGCCGGAAGATCATTCCTAATAAAGAATACCAAAACATACTTCTGTGTAAAATAAAAAAAGGTCTCGAAAACGAATCGCCGCCCTTAAGTCCGGGTATGTATTTCAGCGTTCAGCTTAATCATCCCGAAAACAAATACAATTTTATTTTATGCAATACAACTAAATACGAAAAAGCCTTAAGCTGTGCCCAAAAATATGCAGCCTTATTTAATTTAAAAATTGACGACGAGAGTAAGTTAAATTATTATCGCTAGAGTCAATTCTTTCAGCATAGCACTAAACCACTTATTTAGTTACCGGTACCGTTAAATACACGGTTACTTTATCTTTACTCAAGTTCCCGGGGTTTTCGAATTTTTTTATAACGCTGTAATCGCTTGCCAAAAGCGTCACGTTTTTGCCAATGATGACGATCTTTTTATGATAAATAAATTAGAATAAAATATTACGCTTTAAAAGCTATAAAACAAATATCGTCGGTTTGACGGGCATTACCTTTCCATTTTTCGTGTTCTTCCCACACTATTTGTTTCTGCTCTATCACGTCTTTATCGTTTATCTGCAAAAGCAATTGCTGTAAACGCGTTCGACCGTATCGCTTTTCGGTGGTGTGATGAAACTGATCGGTATAACCATCGGTTATAAAATAGATCACATCATTCTTATACAATTGAATTAAATTAGTGGTAAAGTTAAATTGCCCTGCCTGTACTACATCACTTCCGCCAATCGATTTGCGGTTGCCTTTTATTTCTATCAATTCGTTACCATGACCCGTTTCGTAATCTCTTATCAAATACATGGTGTGCATAGCCGCCGAAAACATGAACAAATTATTTTTTATGTTCAAAACCCCAATAGAAATATCGAGTCCATCCAGGATCTCATTTTCATCGGTGCGGTATTTGTTTAAAGTACTAATGAACGACGAATTTAAATGTTCCAATATCAATGCCGGATCGCTTAATTTTTTTTCTTCTACCGCCTGCCGCATATAATCGGTCGCTAAAATGGTAAGCAGCGCTCCCGAAACACCGTGCCCCGTACAATCGCCTACGGCAATAAAAATATTATCGTCGCGCTTTTCGAACCAGTAAAAATCGCCACCCAATGAATCGCGCTGACTAAAGATCAAGAACGCGTTAGGCAATATGGTGCGCAATACCTCTTCGGTTGGCATTAACGCGTTTTGAATGCGCTTGGCGTAATTGATATTTTCGGCAATATCTCTGTTCTTTGCCGAAATAATATCGCGGTACTGCATTTGTTCAATTACGGTTACCGACGATTCGTTGATCTCGTAAATAAGCGCTTTTTGCTGATCGCTGAAATTATTGGGTGTTTTAGACAATAGATTTATTGACGCGAATAATTTACCATTAATAATGAGCGGAAAACTCACCACCGAGCGCACACCTCTTTGGTGCCATAAACGGTCTTCTTCTAAAACAATATTATAATTATTGTAATCGGTTACTTCATAAATTTTTCCCTGCAAATGACTCGGTAAAGCGGGCACATCAACCGAGCTGATGGTACGGCGACCCACTTGTTCGTTCTCGGCGTCTCTGAAAATTAGAAGTCCCATCTGTCTTTCAAGGTCGTGCACCAAAATACTTACACGGTAAACGTTCTCAATTTTTTCGTACAACAGTTGTATGATGCCTTCGTACAGATCGTCGAGGTTAGCGTAATTAATTAAGCGGGCCTTGGCCTCGTTCAAAATTTCGAGTTGCTTCGAATAATTTTCTATGCGCTTGTTGGTCTCTTCAATGATTTGCCGTTGTTCGTATTGCACAAAAAAGTTAGCGAGGCTGTCGCAAATATCACCCACTAAAATATCGTGCGAGGCGCCATAGGTTTCGGTATCGGGCGAGTAAACCCCAATAAAACCATAGGTTTTGTGCGCCACTTTAATAGGCATAATAACAGCCGAATTATAAATTTGGGTGGGTTGATGCAGCTCGTTATACAATTCGGCTTCGGTAGTATCGTTCGCAAAACTTAAATTGTGTTTTTGTGTGTTGCTGGCCAGTTCAATAAGGTCGGGCGAAATAGGATACGTATTCTTATTTACTTTTTTATCATTTACATCAAGCGAATAAATATGCAATGACTCTTTTGAGCGGTCAAAAATATTAATGCTGTAATAAGCGGTTTTATCAGAATTCAATCCTAAATACAATAAGATCTTTTCGTAGGTGTCGGCTAAATTAGACGAGGTTAAAATAATTTCCTTTACGCGATTGATCACATTAAGATCACGGTTATGCTGTTTTAATTTTTGTTCGGCAAGCACCCTGTCGTTGATATCGCGACAAATAACCTGCGTGCTTAGCATTTCGCCGCTTTGCGCGTCGTACTTAAACAACACCGACTGCCCTATCCATACCGGTTTGCCGCTTTTGGTCTTGAACGGAAATTCCTGATACGACTCGGTGGTTTTATTTATTAATTGTTTTTTGTAGAATCCGCCAACCGGACGTTTATAATCTTCGTGAATAAGGTCGATATAGTTCTTACCTATCAATTCTTCTTTTGAGTACCCGGTAAATTGCGCGGCCATGTCGTTGGCGTAGGTCAGGAAACCTTTATTGTCGGTAGTATAAATAATATCCTTAGCGCTTTCAACCAGTTCGCGGAAACGCTGCTCGTATTCGCGGCGGTCGGTAATATCGGTTCCTATTCCCACAAACACCCCATTATCCAGTTTGGTATTGTTCCATTGGATCCAGCGGTGGGTCTTGAATTTTGTTTCCAGTAAAACCGTAGCGGTACTTTCGATAGTGCCTTTTTTAATTTTGTCGTAGGGGTTATTATCGTTAGATATTACTTTGCGTACTTTCCACCAGCCTTGTCCCAGCACTTCGGCTTCGCTGAATCCCAAAACCCGGGTAAAGGTGTTGTTGATGTAGATCAAATTTCCTTTTTTATCGGCCGCCATTACCAGCGAACTGCCATCCCGTATAACGGTATCCGAAAAAATAAGTTTATCCACTAAACTTAAACGGATGTAAATAGAGATAATGGAAACAAATAAAATAGAAACGATGACCAGCAAATAAAACAACGGATTAAAACCCGGGGTAGATACCGAAACAGTTATGAGCGCTGATAGAATGGTGGCCACCGACCCAAAAATAATGAAGTGCTTGGTTTTATTAAAAATAACGGTGCCCAGGCTCAGGGCTATTACCTGCGCAAAAATAAAAAAGGGGTTGAGGGCCGAATAAAATACCAGAAAAATAAAATTAAGGACCACCAGGCAATAAACTACAATTAAAGTAGCCGATATGTGTCGGCGAATGGCTTCCGAAACATAGGTAAGCACGGCGGTGAGCAAAACCAAAAAACTCACGGCCAGCGAAGCGAATAATTTAATATCGTATTCGCCACTGATCATGGCATACGAAATGGCTGCAATAGAAATGATGAGCGTGCCAAAAAACAATAACAACCTGCCGGTGTTCACCGAAAAATCGGATTTGGAAGAATTGGTAAGATCACTTTTAAAACCATTGTTCTTGCGCATAAAAATAGCGAACACCGCCAAAACCACCGCCAATGCCACCATCCCAAAAAATTTTACCTCCGATCTTAAATTAAGTTCGGCATCTACTTGCGCTAAAGGCACCAATTTGGGAAAGCCAACAATAAAATGAAGGGCCGTTTTCGCCTTTACAGCGAATGAACCGGACATGAAAATAATTATGTAAATAAGTTGTTTAAGCAAGGCCAATTGTAGTACGCTAAGCTAAGTATTTTATAAATACGAGGGGGCTTTAAGGACTATCCGGGTCATAGTTATTAAGAAAGGGGTTTTAATAAGTTGTTGATTATCTGGTAAAGAACGCTGTAAAAAGTGAGAATTTTATGACAATATTTTTTAAAACCTAAATGCGAACTAAACACTTAGTTGTATTTGCTTTTGCTTTGTTCCTTTTTGGAGGCGGTTTACGCGCTCAGGGGGGGCTAAAGGATATGGAGGAAAAAGCCGCCTATTATTTTGAGGGTGGCGAATACGAAAAAGCTTATTTCGCGTATGATCTTTTGAACGCTAAAAAGCCTGAGAATTTAGATTATAAATTCCGTTTAGGTTACTGCTGCCTTAATTACCCCGAGAAAAAAATAAGGGCCATTGAGATCTTTGAAGACATACAAAGACTGGGTAAGTTTGACGATATTGATTACTACCTGGCAAAATCGTACCACATCAATTACCGTTTTGAAGATGCAATCAAATACTACGAAGCCTATCTGGCAACCAAAACCGGAAAAGTAAAAGAAAAAGATAAACCACTGGTTGACGATGCCGAGTTGGGCTTAATGAATTGTAAGAATGGTCTTAAACTAGTTAATAATAAGATCACAGCCCCTATTTCAAATGTTGGTCCTCCTATTAATAGTCCCGAAACCGAAGGAGCCCCGATTATTACTGCCGACGAATCGCAGCTTATTTTTACCTATGCCGGTAAAAAAAGTATGGGTGGTAAACTGGATAATAATTTAAAGCCCGACGATAAAGACGGTGTTTACCACGATGATATTTTTATAAGCGTGCGCAGCTCCGATTCTACCTGGAGCGAACCCATTGGTATTGCCTCTTTAAATTCGAACGGTAACGACGGCGCGGTGGCCATCTCGCCCGACGGACAAACCCTTTTTACTTTTGGGAGCGATTATGAAAATGGGGGCGATCTTTATATGTGTACTTTAAATGGTTCGGAATGGTCGAAGCCTATAAGGCTAAATAAAAACATTAATACCAATTCGTGGGAAGGAAGTTGTACGGTTTCGGCCGATGGTAAATTCTTATATTTTGCAAGTGAAAGACCCGATGGTGGTTTGGGTGGAAGAGATATTTGGGTTTCGGAAAAAAAGAATGGCGATTGGGGACCCGCTACTAACCTTGGTCCGAAAATAAATACCAAATACGACGAAGACGCGCCTTTTATTCACCCCGATGGTATCACCTTATTTTTTAGTTCAAAAGGGCACGAGAGTATTGGTGGGTATGACATAATGTTCTCGGTAAAAAAAGACGGCGAATGGATAGAACCAAAAAGTATGGGCATACCATTGAACACTACCGAAGACGACCGCTATTATGTAATTAACGCCAAGGGCGACAAAGGGTATTTTTCTTCTAACAGGGCCGGGGCCGGTGGTACAGGCGGACAAGATATTTACATG
This sequence comes from Bacteroidia bacterium, assembly GCA_044229775.1. Classification (GTDB taxonomy): domain Bacteria; phylum Bacteroidota; class Bacteroidia; order B-17B0; family Aurantibacillaceae; genus JAHEYG01. Next base: position 6,370 of record JBGASH010000014.1, on the reverse strand, counting down.
GTAACACCGGGTGTTTTGGGTGAGAAACCCATTATTGCTTTATTAAAAGGTACCATTTACGGAAGCGATAAACCTATTGAAGGAAAAATTGAAGTTCTTAAAAATGTAACCAATGCGCAATTAACCGCCGCTGAAGCCGAAGAGATGGCCGCTGCCGGTATAAAAGGAAAAGGAAAAGTATTGATAGGTCCATATTATTCGAACTCAGCCACCGGTAAATACCTTTTTGCTTTGAGTCCGGGTTTTGTATACAACATTAAAGTAAGCGCCGAAGGATTTGACGCGGTAGAAGAAGAATTGGATATTGAAAGTTTAGTGAAGTATCTCGAAGTTAAAAAAGATTTTTACCTCTATCCACCGAGTGCTAATACGGTAGTAGCAACCAATACCGTTGTTACCACTCAAACCACCGTTGTTACCCCTACAGTAAGTGAAGGGCCTTGCGCTGCCAAAGAAATACCTGATCTGGCATCCATTAAAGGAAAATCGTTGAACGATGCAGAAGTGTATAAACAAATGTTGAATTTGGTTGGCGATTATTGCGCCGAAGGTTTGGTGTTTAAAGTGCAAATAGGTGCGTATCGTCATCCTGAAAATTACAAATACAAAGGCCTTGAGTCGTTTGGCGCCCCCGAAGTGGTGGCTTACCCCGATGGCATTACCCGTTTTACCCAATTGCAGTTCGTTACTATTAAAGAAGCCGAAGTTCAACGGCAAAAAGCCATTGCCAGAGGTCAAAAAGATGCCTGGATCGTTGCTTTTGTTGGCGGTAAACGCTACACCCTTGAAGAATTAATAGCCCTCGATTTCTTGGGAAAAAGGGTTAACTAATAATTTTCTTTTACGCTAATTCTTTTAACTTTGTTTCCCTATACAAAGCAGGATAATTAATGGTTTTTAGCAGCATAACTTTTCTTATTTATTTTCTTCCTGTTTTTTTGCTGGCCTATCATTTAACGCCCAACAAATTTAAGAACGCCTGTATTTTAATTTTCAGTATTATTTTTTATGCCTGGGGCGGACCAAAATTCATTTTTGTGATCCTGGGCACCACTTTTTTAGATTTCTTTTTGGTGAATGCTATGCACAATGCGAAAACCGAGGGCTCCAAAAAATTATTGTTGGTAGTATCGTTGTGCATGAATGTGGGATTATTATTTTATTTTAAATATTGTAATTTCTTTATCGATAATATCAATGCCTTGTTTGGCGCCGATATTAAATGGACCAAAGTATTACTGCCCATAGGTATTTCCTTTTACACCTTTGAAAGTATTACCTATGTAGTGGATGTTTACCGAGGCATTCATAAACCCCTTAAGAATTTTTGGAGCTACCAAACCTATATTATTTTGTTTCCTAAATTAATTGCCGGGCCCATTGTAAGGTACCACGATATTGCCGGACAAATTACCAACCGCGAAAAAAATTATACTACCAATGTAAAACTAAGCGGCTTTTTTATTTTTTGTTTCGGGCTTGCTAAAAAATGTATCATCGCTAATACCCTTGGCTTGCAGGCCGACGCCGTTTTTAAATTAGGTGTGGCCGATATTGATACCGCTACTGCCTGGATAGGCGCCCTTGCTTACACTTTTCAGATCTATTTTGATTTTAGCGGTTACAGCGATATGGCTATTGGTTTGGGTAAGATCATGGGATTTAGATTGCCCGAAAATTTTAAGAACCCTTATTTGTCGTTTTCCATCACCGAATTTTGGCGACGCTGGCATATGACGCTGGGCGCGTGGATGAAAAATTATTTGTACATCCCTTTAGGAGGAAATAAAGTAACACCCGCAAAACTTTACCGCAATTTAATTATAGTGTTCCTGCTTTCGGGTTTGTGGCATGGCGCCAGTTGGAATTTTGTATTGTGGGGCGCGTACCATGGTTTATTTTTGGTGCTGGAACGGTTGTTCTTAGGAAATGTGTATGCAAAATTAGGAAAAGTAGTATCAACCGTTCTTACTTTCATCATTGTAATTACCGGATGGGTGTTTTTTAGGAATGAGAATTTAGGTTACGCGCTCGACATCGTTAAAAAAATGTACAGCTTTAATTTCTTTGATGGCAAATTTGGGGTTAACAACGATTTTTGGTTCTCATGCATCCTGGCTTTTGCCTTTTCGTTCTTTGCCTTTGGTGCTAAAACACAAAACATACAGCAACTGGTGTATGGTGAAAATTTTACGCCGCAAAACCGCAATATGCTCCTCCTCGCTTCTATTGCCTTGTTTTACATTTCGCTCAGTTATATTTCGGCCCTTAATTTTAATCCCTTTATATATTTCCGATTTTAATGGCAGCAAAAACTAAAATATTTACCATACCTGTTTGGATCGCTTACTTAGCGATGGTATTTCCGTTGTTGTTGTCGTACGTAAAAAAAGAAAATACGCCCGACCTGGCAGGTTTAGTGATCAGCAAAGATCGTCCGGAGCTCGACGCCGCCAATTGGTTCAGCGGTACCTATCAAAGCGAAACCGACGATTACAACAGCGATCATTGGTCGTTAAAAGAAATTTCGGTGCGTTTAAATAACCAATTTTATTATAACGCCTTTAGGCAGATCCGCGTTAACGGTTTTGTTACAGGTAAAGACGATTATGTTTTTAGCGAAAGTTTTATTTTATCGGCCTATGGCGATGATTTTATTGGTGAAGCGCGCATTAAAACGCAAATGGAAAAGGCCAAAGTACTGCAGGATACTTTAAAGAAAAAAGGCATCGACCTTATGATGGTATTTGCACCGGGCAAAGGGGTATTGTGCGAAGAATATGTTTCCGATAAATACAAACACCCTGTTACCAATACCAATTACGCCGAGTACGTGAAACAATGCCGCAATTACGGCGTCAATTATCTCGACCTTATGAGTTATTTTAAAAATGCCAAAGCCAATTCGCCGTATCCTTTGTATTCGCGCTTCGGGCATCACTGGAGTTATTTTGCCGAGTGTGTGGCCATGGATACCATTAATGGTTTTATTGAAAAATTACATGGTTGTAACCTCCCCGACTCCAAATGGCATGGCATAGACATCATTGATACATCGCGGCCACGCGATGCCGATATCATTGATGGTATGAATTTATACAGCAAGCCCGATCAACACATGAAACTGGCTTATCCTGATATTTCATATGAAGAAGATTCTCTAAAAAATTCAGTACGCGTGCTAACCATTGCCGATAGTTATTGGTACGGGCCGGTTTACAAAGGCATTGGTTATTACTGTTACAACAATGGCGAATTTTGGTATTACAACAATAAAATAATTCCGTCGCCTATACCAGGCGAAAAAGTGGAGGTATGGCAGATCGATCTGAAAGCGGCCATAGAAAGTAATCAGGTGATACAATTGGTTTACAGCGACGGCACCCTTACCAATTTTGGGAACGGGTTTATTGAGAACGCCTACGAACTTTACACTTCGCCCAAAACGTTTTACGAACGCACCACTAAAAATTTTGAAGTGCTGAGCGCCGCCAAAGAGATCCGGCAAACACCCAGGCTTCTTAAAAAAGTTACCCTATTATCGAACGAATTGCAAATTTCGCTCGACTCGGCCATTAAAATGGAAGCGCGTAAAATGGCGGCTCCTAAAATAAAATAAATTTTACCTAATACATGTTTATGACAATTTTTAAAAATTATTTTTTTACCCTCGCTTTACTCGTATCCTTTTTATCTCGCGCCGATGAAGGCATGTGGATGCCGCAATTACTGGAGGCTTTAACCATTAAGGACATGAAAAAGAACGGCTGCAAATTAACGGCCGAACAAATTTACAGCATCAACAAATCGAGTTTAAAGGACGCGGTGGTGCAATTTGCCGGGGGTTGTACAGCCGAATTAATTTCGAACAAAGGATTGATCATAACCAATCACCATTGTGGTTACAGCTCCATTGCTTTTCACAGCTCTGTACAAAAAGATTATCTTACCAATGGTTTTTGGGCCATGAACGCGAATGAAGAAATTTACACGCCCAGTTTAACCGTAACATTTATCAATCGTATTGAAGATGTTACGGCAAAAATTACCGGAGTTTTAAAAGCATCTTTTTCGGAAGTGCAACGCGACTCGGCCATTCAGGCTACTGCCCGCAGTTTAGAAGGAGAGGCCATAAAAGGAACGCACTACGGCGCTTTTGTTCGCCCGTTCTATTATGGTAACGAATTTTATTTATTTGTTACCGAAACGTTTCGCGATGTGCGCATGGTGGGCGCTCCGCCCTCTTCTATTGGTAAATTTGGCGGCGAAACCGATAATTGGGTTTGGCCGCGACATAATGCCGATTTTTCGTTGTTCAGAATTTACGCGGGTAAGGATAACAAACCGGCCGATTACTCGCCCGATAATGTTCCGTACACACCCAAACATTTTTTTCCCATTTCATTGAAGGGTTACGAAAAGGGCGATTTTACAATGGTGTATGGTTTTCCGGGGCGCACACAGGAATATTTAACTTCGTACGCTGTTGAAATGATCGTGAACGAAACCAATCCGCGCCGGGTGGCTTTGCGCGAACAACGTATCAATATTATGGAGGCCACCATGAAACAAAGTACCGAATTGCGTTTGATGTACGCCAATAAATACGCGGGCCTTGCTAACGCTTATAAAAAATGGGCGGGCGAAATGTTGGGTTTAAAAAATTATAACGCCGTTGAAAAGAAAAAAGAATTTGAGGCGCGCTTTATTGAAATGGCCGATCCCGCTAAAAAAGATAAATACAAGAACATGTTCAGCGCCTTTGGTAAATTGTATTCGGAATATTCGGGACTTGCCAAACAAGTGGATTATTATAATGAATGCTTGATGGGCATTGACGGTTTGCGTTATGCCATGAGTTACGCTAATTTATTTAACGAGTTAAAAAAGAAACAGGCGGGGCAAGCCAACGCTTACGAAAAAACACTGGCGGGTTTTAAAAAAGATTTTCCGCTTAACAAATACATGGACATTGAGACCGATCGTAAACTTTGCGCGGCCATGCTTAACGCGTATTCGGCGGCGGTAGATAAATCGTTACGGCCCTATTATTTAGATTCGCTGCTAACGGTTTATAAAAATAACGGTGTGGCCATAGCCGACTTTTTATACAATAACTCTACGTTTGTTAATGTTGAGAAAGCTACGGGCATGCTGAACGATTTCGAAAAATTTGCGCCGGTTTCGGAGCGCGACCCCTTTTATTTGCTGGGTGTTTCGGTGGCAAAATATTATCAAACGGCGGTTTTACCGCAGGCGGGTTACGACGAATTTCAAATTAACGAAATGCAAAAAGAATACATGAAAGCTTTGCGCGAAACCATTAAAGATAAAACCTTTTACCCCGACGCTAACTCTACTCTGCGGGTGGCGTACGGCAAAGTGAACGATTATCAGCCAAAGGACGCCGTTACTTATGATTACTACACTACCATTGATGGTATGATGGCCAAAGAAAATCCTAAGGACGATGAGTTCATTGTTTTTCCGAAGTTGAAAGAACTTTACGCCAAAAAAGATTACGGACAATATGCCGATAAGAACGGCAAACTGCACATTGCTTTTACCGCCAGCAATCACACCACGGGTGGTAACAGCGGGAGCCCTGTGTTGAATGGCAAGGGCGAATTAATTGGCACCAATTTTGATCGTAATTGGGAAGGTACCATGAGCGATGTAATGTACAACCCCAATCAGTGTCGCAACATTGTATTGGATGTAAGGTTTACCCTTTTTATAATTGATAAGTACGCGGGTGCCGGTTACTTATTAAATGAGATGAAACTAATGAAGTAATTTTTTGTGGGCGGCCCCTCCTAAAGCCGAACGCCTTCGTTGTTCGCTTTAGTAGGGCCGGGCTTTCGCTACTCGCAATTTTGCTTTAGCAAAATGTGCTCAAACACACCGCTCTATCCCTGCCGCTTCAACTTTTTTGACAGCCCTTTTCCCCTACCTTACAGGTAGGGACGCTAAAAAAGCCCACCGGGCTTTTTCTTAACGCTTAAAATGCTACAAATTATAGCAACACTTTTTTATTTGAGGTTGTAGATTTGCAGTATGATAGATAAAATAGAAATGGAGCATGGCTTATATGCGAATGAGCCGAGGTTGTTTTTGCGGTTTCCTTACAACGACCAACTCATTAATTTGGTTAAAACCTTACCGGAGGCGCGGTGGAGCAATAGCAATAAAGCCTGGCCTGTGGCGTACCATGAAGAGATGCCGATGGGTATTATGAAATTATTTGCAGTCAAAGGCAGTTCGGTAAATTACACCAATGCCATTAAGCCGGTGCCAAGGCCGGTTCCTCCACCGGCCAATAAAACCCTAAAGGTTTTAGACAGGGCGAAGACCGAAAAAATACAAGGGC
>JBGASH010000251.1:0-3997 GCA_044229775.1 Bacteroidia bacterium | reverse complement strand
ATGGTTTTAAATTCGGGGGCAACGCTACGATCGATCATTTTTAATCTAACAAATAAGAATGATGTTTATTATATTTCTGAAGCGTTCTTATTCCTGAAGAACTAATGTGTTCAAACTCCTTATCGCAAAAAATATTAACGATCTTTATTCCCGGTTTCAATTCCTGCATATAACGGTATTGATTTTGCTCATATTGAAAATCGGTTGAATTTCTTAAACCTCTTATAACCGTTACATCATACTTTAAAGACGTTATGAAATCCGTAAGCAAGCCGGGATACTGCATGATCTGACGGTTTTGTATGGTTTTGGGTTGAGAAAAGCTTTTAGCGTTCTTTTCGGGGTTCTTACCAAAAGCGATAATAACCTTATCAAATATTTTTTCGGCTTTTTGCAACACATTATAATGTCCTTTATGAAAAGGATCGAAGCTCCCGGCAAAAACACCGATCTTTGGCTGATAATGATTTAAATAAGAGATGAGTCCGTCTAAAACGTGTTCTGAATTTATTTTTTTCAGATGTGCCAATCGCTCTTTTTTGTATTGCAAATAATCTGCATGACGGTGTTTGATAAAGAGTCGTTTCTCAGCCTCCAACTGATCGGCCAGCGAACGACGCTTGTACGACGCTAATGTATCTTTAAAATCTATCATTTTATTTTTTCTTTAAATAATATAATGTAGAGCAATTTGATTCATTTAAAATTTCATTGGCGCAATCCTTGATACCGGCGGCCGTAACAGCTTGGTATTTTCCTATCTCCTGATTGATAAGATCGGCATCGCCCATTAATTCGCAAATAGCAAGGTTAGTGGCTTTGTTTAAAACATCCGTTTCAGAAAAAGTGATACTCGATTCGGTTTTGTTCTTACATTTTTCCAATTCTTTTTCTTCCACCAATTCTGCTTTTATTTTTTCTATCTCTTTAAAGATCCCATTTTCAGCATCGGCCATTTTTACCCCATCACTTAGTTTACCCGAAATAACAAAAAGCCCTTCGTCAAAATCACCCATCACATACGCACTTATTTCCGAGAATAATTGCGAATCTTTTACCAGCGAATTGTACATGCGCGACGAATTTCCTCTCGATAATATATCCGACATAAGATCGATAGTATGGTATTTTTTATCGCCTCGTGCGCACATGTGATAGGCTTTATAAATGGTATCCACCGGTACATCGCGTTCAACGGTTAATTTTCGGGCCGCAGTTTGTTTAGGCTCTTTGGGTAAATTGCGAACGGGTTTGGCAATGGCTTCAATAGGACCAAACCATTTTTCCGATAATTGCTTTACTTGCTCCAACTCAACGTCGCCCGCCACAAACCATTATGGCATTAACGGGATTGTAATGTTTTTTAAAAAGCTTTTACATCATCCATCACCGCGTCCTCAATGTGTTTTATCTCTTTTCCTATGGTGGCCCATTTATAAGGGTGTGTTGTATATGCCAATGGCCGCAAAAGTAACCATACATCGCCGTACGGCTGATTCAAATACCGTTGCTTAAATTCTTCAATAACCACGCTGCGTTGAACCTCCAAGCTTTTATCGGTAAAAGCCAGGCTTAACATGCGATCGCTTTCGAGCCAGAATGCTGTTTCAATATTTTCTTTTGGAACAGTACAGTAATAGTTTGTAATATCATTTGTGGTAAACGCGTTGTTTTCGCCACCAACCAACTGTAAAGGTTCGTCGTAATTAGGGATATTTATACTGCCTCCAAACATTAAATGCTCGAATAAATGCGCAAAACCGGTCTTATTTTCATCTTCGTCGCGGGCGCCAACATCATATAAAATATTGATGCATGCCAGGGGAGTGGATTTGTCCTGGTGAACTATAACCGTAAGGTTATTCTTTAGTTTAAAGCGTTCGAAACTGATCATGCAATAGGGTGCTAAATTACAAATTAAATCACCAAATGACGCATGGTTCCGGGTTTGTGAATGAGGCCTATAATCCGTATTTTTGATTAGTTAAAGTAAATGGAAGGCGTAAAAAATAAAGTTTTGTACCAGGGCCGCGAAGTGATCCTTGAAGACAATTATTTGATACGGATCGTTATTAAGGAACATTCTGATATTACCGCGCAAGACGTGCGTGAGTTTCAGGTGGCCAAAAGAAAATTGATCGGAAACGCTCATCACGTTGTTCTTTTTATTCCTCCTAAATATGGCGAAATATCTAAAGATGGCCGCGATGCTTCGGCTGCGCCCGAGACTAATATTAATGCCATTGCAAAAGCAGTTGTTGCGAGAAACATGGCCTCGTTATTGGTAGGAAATTTCTTTGTGAAAATTCACAAGCCACCGGTTCCAACACGGCTATTTAAAGATGAAGAAGAAGCACTTGTTTGGCTTAGGGAGATGCAGAAAAATTTTAAAAAATAATTAATTCAAATTCTTGAATTACCTAAACGCTTTAGGGTAGCGTTAAATTCCTCTACGATCTCCTTAACGATCTGTTCGGCAGGTTTTATATCATCAATGGCGCCACTTATCTGACCAATTTCTAATTCACCTTCATTTAAATCACCTTCAAACATTCCTTTCTTTGCACGGCCCCTTCCTAAAAGCTCTTTTAATTGCTCCTCGGTAGCGCCATGTTTTTCGGCTTCGTTCACTTTATTATAGAAAGCGTTTTTGATCAATCGAACAGGGGTTAATTGTTTTAAGGTTAAAGAAGTGTCGCCTTCTTTGGCTTTTACTACTTCATTTTTAAAATTCTGATGGGCAGATGATTCGGGTGTAGCTACAAACCGGCTTCCTATTTGAACCCCATCAGCGCCTAACGCGAATGCGGCTGCCATGGCCGAACCGCTGCCTATACCACCTGCGGCGATCAATGGTAAAGAAACAGCTTTTCTAACCTGTGGAATCAATACCATAGTAGTAGTTTCCTCCCGACCGTTATGTCCGCCTGCCTCAAAACCTTCGGCTACTATCGCATCAACTCCGGCTTCTGCACATTTAATAGCAAATTTTACGTTACTTACCACATGAACAACTGTAATGCCTTTTTCTTTTAAATGTCCGGTCCAGGTTTTAGGGTTTCCGGCGCTTGTAAAAACAATTTTCACGCCTTCTTCAACAATAATTTTCATTATCAGATCTATTTCAGGATAGAGAAGGGGAACGTTCACACCAAATGGTTTATTGGTTGCTTTTTTACATTTTTGAATGTGCTCCCTTAAAATATCGGGGTGCATGGAGCCCGATCCTATTAGTCCCAGTCCGCCGGCATTACTTACAGCGCTGGCCAGTTCCCATCCGCTGCACCAGATCATTCCGGCTTGTACAATAGGGTATTTTATGTTAAAAAGAGCCGTAACAGGGTTATTCATGGTTTCTAAAAATGTCGTATATTTACGAGTATAAATGTAGAAATTTTACTTATCTTTGTTAAGTATTTTCTGAAATGAAAAAATTAGTATTATCCATAATCTTAGCATTTTCTTTTACAACTGCATTTTCGCAGTATTTGTGGGATTATGGCGTTACGCTTGGTGCTTCTAACTATCTAGGTGATATTGGCGGTAAAGAAAAAACCCGTCGCGATTTTGTTTCCGATCTAAAGCTTGCCAAAACCAGATGGGATGTGGGAGGTTTTATCAGATACAAATGGCGCCCAAATATTTCCTGGAAACTAGCCTTTGATTATTTAAGGATAGAAGGCGATGACAAACTTTCTTCGAATCTTGCCCGTCATTATCGGAATCTGAATTTCAGAAACGATATGTTTGATCTTGCGTTAAATGGTAATATATTTTTTTATACCAATAACGACTTAGGGAATACCTATCGCTACCGAAATGGTTTTAGAGCTTATGTTCTTTTTGGCGTTGGCGGTTATTATTCTAATCCTAAAGCTCTTTATAATGGTTCATGGACTAAATTACGGCCATTAGAGACAGAAGGTGTTTCATACGGTAAGTTTGGTCTTGATATCCCTCTTGGTTTAGGTTTCTTCTTTACTATAGAGAAAAAACA
>JBGASH010000250.1:0-3945 GCA_044229775.1 Bacteroidia bacterium | reverse complement strand
AAAACCACGTAAACCAAAACTAAAAGTAGTTCCGTTTTTACGCTCAGTAGCTCTCATATCACCAGCACCAAGAACACCGTTAATACCAACAGATGAACCTGCAGTTAGGTTAGCTGCACCGGCGATTAAGTCAGCATTAGTAACGTCAACATTTTGATTTTGGCCCGGAGCAGCAGCAGGTAAATTAACTGCTAAAGCATTACCGTATGTAAATTTATCTTTGCTCATACTAGCATAAATTCCAACCTCACCACCATAGTAACCTTGCAAACGTGTTTTTCCACGGCGTTTCTCCATACCAGCAGCTAAACCAATAGTGGTTGCTGAGTGTTTCCAGCTATTTTCAACCGGAGAAGGAGTAGGAGAAGGGAACCCGTTGGCTGTACCTGATGGCGCAGCAACCATTCTGTTAGCAACTAAAGTGCGGGTAGTTGCACCTCCTAAACCAATACGAACACTTCCGCGGTAAGCAGTATTAGCGTCAGCCATATACTTACCAGAAATGGTATTGTAATTTGTAATAAAGTTCCATTGTGGAGATGTAGCGTTAACACCTGCACCAATTAAGGATTTAGCATAACTAAAAAACGGTGTGGCGTCTACTCCTACAGCCCAATCGCCGGCTTCAGGTAAAATAGGCTCACCTTTTTTAGAAGTTAAGTCCTGAGCAAAAGCACCGGTAACACCAAATGCTAAAGCCATTAAAAAGATAGATTTTTTCATAATTGTTTTTGTTTTGTTTAAGTTTAATGTTTGATGAACAAAATTATATGTTTTTCGTCGGACACTAAAACTCTTTAGGGATGGTTATAAACATAAGTTTGTTAATTTGCACTAATTAACAAATTAGACCTTATTCTGTAACATTGGCACAAACTTGAATTTACCAATGATCTGCTTATCAAAATCGAGCTCACTTTTTTTTCGTAACAGATTCATTTCCTGCTGTTCGCCTTCACCTATCGGAATAATTAGTACACCTCCAATCTTAAGCTGAACAAGTAAATCGTTTGGGATATAAGGGGCTCCGGCTGTAACAATTATTTTATCAAAAGGGGCGTATCTTGACAAACCTTTATAACCATCGCCGTAAAATAACCTGATGGATTTATAACCTAGATAAGGTAAAAACAACTTTGTTTTATCAAAAAGGGTTTTTTGGCGTTCAATACTAAATACTTTAGCGCCCAATTCGGCCAGTATGGCGGTTTGGTAACCGCAACCGGTACCTATTTCTAATACTTTTTCGCCTGCAGTTATTTGTAATTTTTCGGTTTGAAAAGCTACAGTGTACGGATGCGAAATAGTTTGACCAGCGCCGATAGGCAAAGCTTTATCGGAATAGGCATGATCTAATAAAGCCGGGCGCGCAGTGGTTTGATCAAAAAATAAGTGTCTCGGAATTTTTTCTATAGCGTTTAGCACAGCTTTATCGGTTATGCCCTTAGCTTTTAACTGCTCTACCAGTCTTTTTCTCTTCCCTTGAAAAAGATACTCGTCTTCTTTGCTTACTTGATAAAACACAGAGTTTTGATTAGAGAACAAAAATAGATTCAATAAACATTGCCTGTTTAAAATTTTTGGGATGTTGCTAACATTAAAATTTTAAAACTAGATAGCTTTACCTAAAATTGTATATGCTAAAAATTGGGTTAATTGGGGTTGGGTATCTTGGAAAAATTCATTTGAAACTTCTGAAGGAAATTGAAAATGTAGAGTTCATAGGTATTTACGATATTGACCTTAAACATTGTAAAGACATGTCGGAGCAATTCACAGTTCCGTCATTTCAAAGCGCTAACGAACTTATTGAAGCCTGCGATGCTATTGATATTGTAACTCCGAGTTGTACCCATTTCGAGATAGCCCAGAACTGTATAAAACAGGGCCGTCATGTTTTTATAGAAAAACCCGTTACGCCTACAGTTGAAGAAGCGCTATTGTTGCAAAACTTAGCTAAAGAAGCAGGGGTGCAAATACAAATTGGACATGTTGAAAGGTTTAATCCGGCTTTTATTGCAGCAAAGCCTTTAATTAAGCAGCCTCAATTTATTGAAATTCATCGCCTTGCTCAATATAACCCAAGGGGTACGGATGTTTCGGTAACCTTTGATCTTATGGTACACGATCTTGATCTTTTATTGAACATCGTTCAAAGCAATGTAAGAAAGATCAGTGCCAACGGGGTAAATCTGGTTAGTAACACCCCTGATATTGCCAATGCCCGAATTGAGTTCGATAATAGCTGCGTTGCCAATATAACCACCAGCCGTATAGCTCTTAAGAACATGAGAAAATTCAGGGTTTTTCAAAATGAGGCCTATGTTTCAATTGATCTTCTTGACAAGGTTACAGAGGTGGTTAGGATAAAAAATGCCGGTAAAAATTCGGGTAATTTTGTGTTAAAATCGGGGAACAATCTCCCCGATAAAGAGCTGGTTTTTGAACATCCTGTTATTTTACCAACAAACGCAATAAAGGAGGAACTAAAAGCGTTTAATAGTAGCATAGTTAACAGGCAAAAACCTGTAGTTAGCATAGAGGATGCGATCAATGTTTTGAAAATGGCCTTTGGTGTTGATGAAAAAATTGGCCAAATAAGTTCAAAATAGTTCTGAAAATGCCGAAAACTGCAGTATTTTTGCAGGCTTTTAATTTATATGAAATTATTGGGAAGATTTTTACTCTTATTACTTTTTTACGGTTGCAACAAAGATAAATTAAAAGCACCTGCCGCTTTTTATCTTAAACCGAATACGGTTAGCGTAAAAACCACTTCCGTTGAAGGAACTACCAGCAGTAAAATTACCGATCTATGGCTTTATGTTAATGGCAACTTCAAAGGCGTTTATCCAACAGGTAACACCTTGCCAATTGTTTCTTATGGCCCTACCGAAATAAAGATCTACCCCGGCATTAAGAATAATGGTATTTCAAGCACCCGAGTACCTTACGAATTTTTAGAGTACATCCCAATTGATACGGCTGTTGATGACAATACCATTGTCGACCGTAACTTAACCTTTAAGTATAAAAGCACCTGTAAGTTTCATATAGTTGAAGGTTTTGAGGGCGGTACTGCCGGAATAAACATTAAAAAATCAGATAATTCAGACACTACTTTTGCCATTGTGCAGTATACCGCCAACCCTTCGGGTGTTTATGAAGGCAGCGGCTCTTTCTACTTTGGTTTAGATGGTAACAGACTGGTTGGTCAGTTTCAGTCTACCAATGATCAGTTTGCTTTGCCGGCATATGGCGCTCCGGTTTTTATGGAATTGAATTTTAAATGTAATCAAACCTTTGAAGTAGGTGTTTATAATGGTTACGATTACCATTATGCCGCTACGGTTAACAGAAGTGATAACTGGAACAAAATATATGTCAACTTAACCTCGGCAGTAAGCACCAATCCGTATTCAACCTATGGATACTACATTAAAGCTATAAAAGATCCGGATGTGGAGTACCCCACTTTTTTTATTGATAACATTAAAATCATCAGTTATTAATGAAAAAAACTAAAACCACCATACTCTATGTTGTCTTCGATCTGCTTTCGGCTGCTGGCGCCTGGACCTTATTTTACATTTATAGGAAAGTATACATTGATTCAGGGAAATTAGGCGGAAGACCCGATGTCATATTCGACGATCAGTATTTTAAAAGTGTTCTTATCATTCCTGTTCTGTGGGTGCTGTTCTATTATTTATTGGGTACTTATAATAACGTTCTGCGCCGTTCGCGTATCAACGAATTTGTACAAACCATTAAAGTTTCCTTATTAGGTGTTACTATTTTATTCTTTGTTTTATTGTTAGATGACTATGTTATCAGCTATAAATTTTATTATAAGTTATACCTCGCATTATTTTGTTTGCATTTTTTTACTACCGCTTTATTTCGTTTTATTTTATCCAGTCGCACCAATTACCGCATAGGTAA
>JBGASH010000249.1:0-4068 GCA_044229775.1 Bacteroidia bacterium | reverse complement strand
AGCATGATCAATTTTAATTGGAGGATACGTATCGTAATGCATCCCTATGATCTTCTCGCAATTGATAAAATCGCTCGCAATGATGGCATTATCCACACCCATGGTAAAATTATCACCAATAGGCAGGAAGGCGAAATCAATACTGCGGTATTCTCCTATCAATTTCATATCGTAGGTTAAGGCTGTATCTCCGGCGTAATAAAAACTTCCCTCATTACTTTCGATCACAAAACCCATGGGTGTTCCGCCGTAAGTGCCGTCAGGCAAACTGCTGCTGTGTATGGCGCTAACACATTTTACATTGCCAAAATCGTACTTCATTTTTCCGCCAATGTTCATGGCATGTATGTTGTCTATTCCTTGTTTGCTTAACCATACATAAATTTCATAGGCACAAATAACTTTAGCGCCGGTGCGCTTGGCAATGGATACCGCATCGGCAATGTGGTCCTCGTGCCCATGACTAATTAAAATATAATCGGCTTTAATAGTATCGACCTTAATAGTTTTAGCCAAGGGGTTAGGGGTGATAAACGGATCGAACAATAGGTGTTTACCGTTAATTTCAACGCCGAAACAGGAATGGCCGTAATAAGTGGTTTTCACAAAAAGTAATTAGTTCTAATTCGTAAATTTAAACTAATAAGCGGTTTTGCCGGGGTTATTTTTTTAACAATAGAGGTGGTTTGTAGAGGCATAATGTTAATAAAAACATATTAACATTTTCAGAATTTTGTTCGTAACTATTCGGTTATTCAGAATTAAATTATCAGATGCGGATTCCCAGAATAGTGACATCGTCGATCTGTTCAAGATTCCCTTTCCAGTTTTGGAAAGCATTGATCAAAAATTCTTTTTCTTTATTTGGATCCCACTTTTGGCAACTTGCGATCAGTTCCTGAAGTTGTTTGTATTTGAATTTTTTTCCTTTCGGACCTCCAAATTGATCGGCGTAACCATCGGTAAGGAGGTAAAGACTGTCGTTTTTACCAAGTTCAAGCGTGTGCGTTTGGAAAGGAGTAGACGAATCGGTTTTCCCAATGGGTTGTTTGTGTGCGGTGATCTCAAAAAAGTTACCACCCTTAAAATACCATAACGGATTATTGGCGCCTGCCCACGAGATCTTAAATTTCACAAGGGATTCGGCTACTTCAGCAAAACTTTGTCCTTTCGGAATAATGATTTTTCCCGGATGTAATTTTTTTGATTCAGGAATAACTTCAATTTTAGCTAAGCTGATGTCCATACCGTCTTTCACATCTTCATCGCTTTTAGAAAAAGTTTCTAAAACCAACTCG
The DNA here is from genome assembly GCA_044229775.1 of Bacteroidia bacterium. Taxonomy (GTDB): domain Bacteria; phylum Bacteroidota; class Bacteroidia; order B-17B0; family Aurantibacillaceae; genus JAHEYG01. The sequence continues at coordinate 2,770 of JBGASH010000249.1, read as the reverse complement.
CGTGTTTTGTCAAGGATCCTACCCGGATCGGTCAGCTTAAATTCCAGCACGGCGCGGTTTAATGCGTTTGAACACACCACACTTACCATGGCGCCCGGAACACCGTGTCCGGTACAATCGGCCGCCGCAATGTAGGAAGCGCCGTTAATATTCTCGAACCAGTAAAAATCGCCCGCAACAATATCTTTTGGCACATACAACACAAAGCTGTTTGGTAAATGTTGTTTTATGGATTTTTCGGGAGGTAATATGGCTTCCTGGAGCCGTTTGGCATAAGTGATACTATCAATAATTTCTTTTTGATGCTCTTCAACTTTTAGTTTTTGTTTCTCAATAATGCTTTTTTGCAGTTCTACTTCTGCTTTCTGTTTTTCAACCAATGATTTTTGCTCGGTAATTATCAAATTGGCTTTTTGTTTATTTTTAAAGGCTCTAAAAGATATGCCTGCGATCACTAACATAAATGCAAAGCCTATTATGCCTCCATAGGTGTAAAAGCGTTGTTGCTTCATCTCCTGTTCATGTTTCACCTGTGCTTCGAGTTTTTGCTGAACATTTAAAATGCTATCATTAGCGGTTTTTTTATCAAATTCATACTGCATCTGTATCTGTGTGGTTTTCCTGACATTCTCCTGATTTACAAGACTGTCGCTATATGCCACATAGGTTCTGTAATGAAAATAGGCGTCCTTGTATTTTCCGGTTAAAGTGTCAAGTTCCAGCAGGCTCTGATAACATGCTTTTATGCTCTCCTTTGAGTTGGTTTTCTTGTACATTTCTAAAGCTTTGTTTACGCTTTCATATGCTTCTTTGTAATTTTTAAGCTGGGTACTCAGGCTGCCAAGGTTGAGATAAGAAGAAGCCATGCCTTGGTAATTTTCTAACTCTTCCATTAGTTTCAGAGAAGTAGTGTAATTTTTTTTTGCTAATGCAAATTTGACGGCGGCACTGTCTTTTAATTTTAATTCGGTGTATTTGATGCCATCACCATAATATACAATGCCAATATTACAATAAGAATTGGCCATTTCTTTTTTATCATTTAGCTCCGTCCTTAATGTTAATCCCATTGTAAGTCGGCGAAGCGATTCCGGGTAATTCTGTTCAAAATACTTGATAAGCCCCATTGTATTATAAACAAACGAGAGGTAATATTTATCATTGATTTTTTGACAGATCTCAAGGGCCTTTTCACAGTTCATGTTGGCTTCCGCATAATTTTTCTGATCCATGTTAATCAGGGCAATGTTGATGTAGGCAGCAGCCACTTTTTTGGTATTCCCTAATTTTTCTCCGATTTTTAAGGCCTCATAAAGTACTTTTACGGCTTCCGAATAATTTCCAAGACCTTCGTAAGCGATCCCTAATCCATTATAGGCTGTAGAGGCCCCTCTAAGGTAATTTAATTTTGAACTTAAAGTCAGAGAGGCAGAATAGCTTTTGATCGCATCATTATAAAACCTGTTATGATAATAAAAATCCTCTTCTGCGCAAGGGTATTGACCTTAAGGGTATCTTCCTTGCTGTTTTTTAAAACAAGATCTATCGAATCCAATACATGTACCTGGCAAATCATTTCAATGGAAAGAGATAGGAATGCCAATAGGATCAAATAATATCTCGGGATATGACTCATAATTTGTTTAAGAATACATTCACGCTTTTTTCAATCTCTCCCAAATAATTTTCGGAAGTATGTTTTACAAATTTCTCGCCCGTAACTTTTTCATATAACTCAATGTAACGGTTAGAGATCTCGGTGATCCATTCGTCGCTCATAACAGGTACTTTTTGCCCTTCTTTACCCTGAAAGCCATTTTCAATCAACCAGCGTCTCACAAATTCTTTGCTCAACTGTTTTTGTTCCTCGCCCTTTTTTTGACGTTCCTCATATCCTTCTAAATAAAAATAACGCGATGAATCAGGAGTATGGATCTCATCCATTAATGTTACCTCGCCATTATACAACCCAAATTCATATTTAGTGTCAACCAAGATCAAGCCCATTTTATTGGCAATTTCTTGTCCCCGCTGATATAATGCCCTGGTATATTTTTCTAATTGCACGTAGTATTTCTCTTCGACAATACCTTGTTTTAAAATTTCTTCACGACTAATATCTTCATCATGTCCTTCCGATGCTTTAGTAGTTGGAGTAATAATGGGTTCAGGAAATTTATCATTTTCTTTTAAGCCGTCGGGTAATTTCACACCACATAAAATTCTTGCGCCCGAATTATAAGTGCGTGCAGCGTGTCCAGCCACATAACCTCTTATAACCATTTCTACTTTGAACGGCTCACACATTTTACCAACACTTACATTAGGGTGCGGTGTTCCTAATAGCCAGTTTGGGACTATGTCTTTTGTAGCGTTCAAGAATTTTTGAGCGATCAAATTCAAAACCTGTCCCTTGTAAGGAATTCCTCTTGGTAAAACCACATCAAATGCGCTGATGCGATCGCTGGCAACCATTACTAAAAGTTTCCCATCGATGGTATAAACATCGCGCACCTTGCCTTTGTAAACTTTAGTTTGTTTAGGAAATTTAAAATTCGTTTCTGTTATGGCATTCATTGTTGTGGTCATCCTTGTTTTATTTCGTTATCAAATGATCTGCTTACTAAGCATACTTCATCAAGCTCACTATGATCTATCCTTATTTACTCCTTATATTTTATTCTTAATGTATGGTCCACGTTGTTAAACCTTGTTGTGTAAATTTAAACGGTTGTACTTTTCCGCCCAATTGCTCGATGGCATGCGCCAC
>JBGASH010000013.1:0-32234 GCA_044229775.1 Bacteroidia bacterium | reverse complement strand
TGAAAACCGATGAGGCGTTACCCGATTATGATAACTATTATTTAAATCAGTGCCCCAATGGCGCGTTAAATGTAAAAAGCTACAAAGGTGTAATCTTGGAAAACATATACAATAAAATTGATTTGCATTATTATGAGAAAGATGGACATTTGAAATACGATTATATTGTTGCTCCACATGCCGATTATAAAAAGATTCAGTTTATTATCGAAGGAGCTGAAAAAATCTCTATCAGTAAGAAAGGACAGTTAATAATAAAAACTCCTTTTGGGGAGATTACTGAGATGGCTCCAATCGTAATACAAAATGGTAAAGCAATTCCTGCCGAATGGATACTGAATGAAAAGCTGGTAACCTTTTTGATTGGAGCCTACGATAACAATTTACCTTTAATTATTGATCCGCTTGTTGGAGTAAGAACTTGGGCTACTTATTATGGAGGAAATTTTAGCGATGGAGGAGACGCATGTTGTACGGATGCATTAGGAAATATATATATCGCTGGCTCCACTTATAGCAATATAGGAAACGTTATCGCAACTTCGGGTGCACACCAAACTGTTTTAGGAGGGGCTTCCTACTTTGATGCTTATTTAGCTAAGTTTAATACCAATGGTGTAAGATTGTGGGGTACTTATTATGGTGATTCAAAAGATGATTACGGTTATTATTGTACTAACGATAATTCAGGTAATGTGTATCTGTCCGGTACCACTACAATGTGTACCGGTACGGTAATAGCTACCTTTGGCGCACATCAAACGGTTTTGTCTGGGAACCAAGATGCGTTTTTAGTGAAGTTTGACTCAGGAGGTATTCGGCAATGGGGTACACTTTATGGAGGAACCGATAATGAAGACGGATTTTCTTGTTCAACCGATAAGAAAGGAAATGTTTATCTATGTGGAATAACGGGATCAAGTACAGGAACTAACATTGCTACAGGTTCATGTCATCAACCTGCCTTCGGTGGATTGTCTGATGGTTTTTTAGTTAAGTTCAATAAATCAGGCTTGAGATTATGGGGTACTTACTATGGTGGCGCAGGTAGTGATGAGATGAGATGTTGCAATACTGATACTATGGGAAATATTTTCGTGACAGGAAATACCGAATCCAGTACCGCTACAATTATTGCAACGCCAAGTGGTCATCAGTCAACATATGGCGGAGGAGCATTTTACAAAGATGCATTTTTAGTTAAGTTCGATTCAAGCGGTGTTCGAAAATGGGGAACATATTATGGAACGGTTATGGATGACTGGGGAAATTCTTGTGCAACGGATATTGTAGGCAATATTTATATGGCCGGAATGACATCAACAGCCATAAGTTCTGTTATTGCAACATCAACCGGTCATCAGCCTCTGTATGGAGGTGGTAGTAGTGCTTACGATGCTTACCTTGTAAAATTCGATCCTAATGGAATTCGCTTATGGGGTACTTATTATGGCGCTGACTATAGTGAAAACGGATGGGCTTGTTCTACTAATACTTTAGGTGACGTTTATCTCTCTGGAGAAGTATGGGGGCCTCAAAACACTCCATCAGTTATTGCAACACCAGGTAGTCATCAAACAACTTTTGGAGGAGGAATTGCGGATGGTTTTTTAGTTAAATTTAATTCCAGCGGTGTTAGGCAGTGGGGTACTCTTTATGGCGGTTTTGCCGATGAGCGCAGTTATTGTTGCGCAACAGATAATAATGGAAATATTTATATGGGAGGAACTACAACTTCCACCAATGGCACTTCAATAGCAACTTTGGGTAGCCATCAGTCGACTCAAGGAGGAAATAGTGACGCTTTTCTTGTTAAATTTCACGAGTGTACATCTTTTACGTCAACTATAAATGTTACTTCAACCGTTTCTTGTTATAGTGGAAATAATGGCTCCGCTAGTATTACGGTAAATGGGGGAGCATACACTTATTCATGGATGCCTTCTGGGGGTGGCTCTATAAATGCAGTGAATCTTACGGCTGGTAATTATACCTGTGTAATTACCAATAGTTGTGGTGCGGTAGATGCGCAAACAGTTAGTATCATTCAGCCATCCGCCCTTTCTTTAACTGCGGTTGCTAACAATACTTCGATTTGTGGAGGCACACCATCTACCTTAACGGCATCTGGTAATGGGGGAACAGGTATTATTTCATATTCGTGGAGCAACGGATCAACGAATAGTGTTACAGTTGTCAACCCAATAATAACGTCTGTTTATTCTGTAACTGTTATTGATGCCAACAATTGCACAAATAGCAGTACAGTTTTAGTTAGTGTAAATCCGTCTCCTACATTAATAACGGTCGCCACACCACCTACTATTTGTTTAGGGAACCCTGGCAACATAACTGTAAGCGGCGCCCAAACTTATACTTGGAGTAATGGATCAAATACCAATGTTATTACACCTACACCTACTATCACCACAACTTACACTGTAAACGGAACAGATGTAAATGGGTGTATTGGTACAAGTAGTATCATGCTTACGGTTGTGCCATATCCCACAATAACTGTTGTAGCAAGTTCAAGCACAATATGTGCAGGGCAAAGTCTTACTTTAACAGCCGGAGGCGCCACAAGTTATACATGGCAACCTATTACTTATAATTCAGTGTTAATAGATAATCCGCTAAGTAATACAATTTATACTGTGGTTGGAGATATATCCGGATGTAAAACAACAACAACACTCGCTGTAACTGTAAATCCTTTACCTGTAATTACGGTACTAACTGACGATACAGTTTTATGTGTTGGCGAATCAGTAACGCTCATGGCAAACGGCGCCATAACTTACACTTGGAATAGCGGATCTAACGGTTCTAATATAGTAGTCAGTCCAACAGTCACAACAAGCTATACCGTAACAGGAACAGATGCCAGTGGATGCACAAATACATCAGTAATAACTCAAAGTGTGGATGCTTGCGTAGGCATCTCCGAACTCTCAATTCCCAACTCTGAACTAAGGATTTACCCGAACCCAAATAATGGTGAGTTTATTATTTCATTGGGCAAGGTCTCTGAAAATACGGTCATCGAAGTTTATAATACTTTAGGCCAAATGATCGTAAGAAAACAATTGGTGATCGCAAAAACAAAAATAAACCTTAGCGAAGAAGCGAACGGGGTTTATTTTTTAAAGATAAAGGAAGGGTATAATTACCTGTTTAGTTCAAAGATCATAAAAGAATAAGATCAACCCATCACCTTCATTTCATTGAAACGGTGAATCAACCCAACAGTATTCTTCACTTTTAATTTTTTAATAAGGTTGGTGCGGTGTTTTTCTACAGTACGTTTAGAGATCACCAGCTTACTGGCAATTTCAGGATTGGTGAGTTCTTTTGAAATAAGTGTTAAGATCTCATTTTCTCTTTTCGATAATGGGAGGGGAAACTTTAATTTAGCACCTGCTTCCTTATTAGCATAAATAAGTTTTAAAGCAGCATCGTTCGAGAAATACCTTATACCTTTAAAAATAGTTTCTATAGCCTTAAACAGCTCATCAGGTCCGGTGTTTTTTGATATAAAGCCTTTGGCCCCCGCATCTATCATCTCATTGATAACAGAAAATTCAATACTATATGAAAAGGCCAGAATATTAATTTCTTTTTGATATTTCAAAAGGCTTTTTATGGTCTCAGCACCGTTCATTCCGGGTAAACGGTAATCCATTATTACTAAATTATAGGCCGATTTTCTAGCTTTAATGACGGCTATTTCACCGGTTTCGGCCTCATCCATGACGAGTTTAACATTATCATTGAAGAGATTAAGCATAGATCGAAGCCCATCTCTTACTACTTTATGGTCATCGACAATTAGGATCTTGAGGCTTTTCATAAAAGAGGCGTATGGTTTCTATTACTATAGTTAACGTTTCAAAAGTTGTACTTAATAAAATATTGAGCGTTCAAAACTGCTTAATTTAGAGGGCTTTATTGTTATCAATACCTTACCATTTTAGTAAATTTATGGTAATTTTAACATCTACCAAAAAAAACTCCGCATATTTATGCTACCACTTTATAAGTGGTCGGTTTTCTGATTAATTTAGCTTACCATAGGGGATAAATGCGGTTTAAATCGAATTAGGACTCGTCAAAAAACTTTAGATAACCACTCTACTTTATACGGATTATAGCTTCATGAAAGTTTAAATGATTAAACTAAACTAGTAGCTGCTTTTTTCTTTCATCGCGTTTTTCCATTTCCGCGATTATTCTCTTTGAATTGCGATCCATATGATAAACTATCATCCCTGTTCCTACAGCTACTACAGCAATAATAAGAATCACTTGTCCTGTTGTGATTCCAATGTTTGGTTTTGGTTGCAATGTTCGGGCTGTCCCGAATAATTTGTCAAGATTTGCGTTCATGAGATTTGGTTTTTATGATTAGTATTTCTTTTGGCGTTTCAAGACTCAATGTATATGGACCAAAAACTAAATGATAAGAAGGCAGAGGATCATTGGTTCTTATTCGTTCGTTATACGCATTCAAATCAAGACCTGCTTCCTGTAAATGCATCGCAGGGAAAACTAATCCGTCATGTGTAATTTTTAAAGCATCCAATAAATTGATACTTTCTTTATTAGATTTCATCCATTGAGTTTGCCTTACTAATTCATTTGTTTTTTCTCGCCTAATGGCAATAGCTGTTTGTCGAATTTTTCGATTATTATACTCAGTTTTACACTTGTCACAACAAAACTCACGGCGAAGGTGATCGGTCATGAATGGCATTAAGCAGGTCGGTTCTTTACAGATCCGGTACCGTTCACTATTGGGGTTTAATATAAATGATGATTTTTTCATTAATTACATTCCAATTACGTTTTTGTTTAAAATCCCTAGTATACTTTTTTTAGAATATTTTATTTTTTTACCGTATTTGGTAAAAACAATTTCACCGGTACTTCTTAGCTGCTGCATTTTGGTTTTGCTTTTAATATTCAGGAGCTTTTTTGCTTCTTCTGTATCTATCCAATCAATTTCATTTTGTTCCTTTATCAACTCTATTTTGGCCTCTTTAATCGTGTTTTTGAAAAGCGCCATCAATTCTGACATCATTTTGTAATAGGCTTCTTTTTCGAAAACAATTAATTCCATTAGTCTTTATTATTCATGTCAGATTATAAAGCAAAATTACTGCAACAAACCGGTTAAATACATGTTGCAAGTTATAATTGGTAAAATCAATTGGGGTTTTCCGATAGAATCTACTTTTAACAATCAAACTCCTTATGAATGAGGAAATTATTTTTCCACAGCGGAGAATTAGAAAAGTCTGACCAATTTTCGCCAAGGCAGTAAGGGCAAATTAAAGGCTTATATACCTTTAAACCAGAGGGGATTAAGAGATTTTCGAGAACTTTATTTAATTGATTTTGCAAGTCGGAACTTGAACAGAGTTGTAAGCTTGGTTTAATACCTTAAAGACTGAAATGTTTAATCTATGTTTAATCCTGCCAGAAAAAACAAGAAACTCTTGAAAATCAAAAACCCCCGAAAGCCTTGGCTGTCGAGGGTTTTCTCTTGGTAGCGGGAGGATGATTCGAACATCCGACCTTTGGGTTATGAGCCCAACGAGCTACCCCTGCTCTATCCCGCACTATATTTTAAAGATGATAATAGGAGCTTTAATTCGCTGGCAAAGATATATTTACTTTCTTTGTAAACAAAATAAATCTTATTAACATCAAAAACACCTCTCATAAATCAGGATTTGTTAGCATCATTGGCTGTCCTAATGTTAGTAAATCAACCTATGAACGCGCTTGTTGGCGAACGTCTATCTATCATCACTTCTAAAGCACAAACTACCCGTCATCGCATTATGGGTATTGTAAACGGCGATGATTATCAGGTTGTTTTTCGGATACACCAGGTATATTAAAACCGCATTACAAATTACAGGAAAAAGATGATGCACTTTGTAATTAGCGCTTTAAGCGATGCGGATGTTTACTTATTGATCACCGACATGTTTGAAGATATTCAATTGGAAGAAGAATATCTTGAGAAACTAAAAACAAAAATACCCATCCTGCTTTTACTTAATAAAATTGATGCCTCAAATCAGGAAGTACTTGAAAAGAAAACACAAGAATGGCAAGTTAAATTACCAAACGCTCAGATCATTCCAATATCGGCTTTGAAAAAATTTAATCTTGATACGGTAATGAACACCATCATTAAATTGCTCCCAGCCGGCGAACCATTTTATCCTAAAGATCAATTAACCGATAAGCCTGAACGTTTTTTTGTGAGTGAGATTATCCGCGAAAAAATATTAATGAATTACAAAAAAGAAATTCCTTATTCAGTTGAAGTGGTGGTTGAAGAATTTAAAGAAGATGAAAAAATAATAAGGATACGCGCCGAGATACACGTAGAACGTGAAAGTCAAAAAGGCATCATTATCGGACACAAAGGCGAAGCGTTAAAACGTGTTGGAATAGCGGCGCGACAGGAATGCGAAAAATTTTTCGGCAAACAAATACACTTGGAACTTTTGGTGAAAGTGGAGAAAGACTGGAGAAGCAATGATAAGAACCTGAAAAATTTCGGGTACGATCAATGATTCAAAAAAAACCTAATTACTTCATGTACTTCTGCTTGACCTCGCTATAAGAAGGGAAATTATTATGATGCCAGTTCGCAATAACCACACCATCTTTCATTAATATCAAACCCGGATTGCTTCTGATCATTGTTTTTAGAACGATGGCGTCAACAGCAGCAAAATCGTATAAGGCCTGATGGGCGTGCTTGTAATCGTCAATTTCCTTAGCGCTTGAGGCGGTTAAAGCGATCACTTTTTTCTGATCCTTACTGGCCAAAGTATAAAAATCGTTGATCTTAGCATGTAAAGCAGCGTCGTCGTCGGTTTGCTTCAGGTCGTAACACACCAATAAAAAACTGTAATCTTTATCGTTAAGTATAATGCTGGTTATGTTAACACCCTCTAAACTATTAATAGTAAAATCGGTGATCTTTGGCGGATCAACCGCTTCTTTTACAAGAATATTTTCGGTGGCCGACCATTTCCAATTAACAGTATCAGCCCATGGATAATTTTTCATAGTAAAATGTTCCTTTTTGCCCGTCTTAACATTCTCGTAAACAAAACCGGTTTCGTAAACTGGCGGGGAGTAAGTTGGACTTGTTTTCATTTGCTCTTTTATACTTAAGCCCGGAGCATAAGGCCTGAAATCTAACGGTGGCAAATTACGGTAAGCGTAAATTGGAAAAGCTATTGAAGCAATTCCAGCAAACAAAAACAAGGTACTTACGATAAATGGTTTGAATAATTCATTAATGTGCTCTTTGCCCGCGAACAATAACGTAATGAGTATCATCAACGCGATATCTTTCCAAAAACTTTCCCATGGTTTTAGTTTTAAGAAATCGCCAAAACAGCCGCAATGCGTTACTTTATTGTAACAGGCCGAATAGAATGTAAGAAAAGTGAAGAAAGCAATTTGCGCAAACAATAGCCACAAAGTTAGATCGCGTTTAAAACCCAACAACAACATAAACCCTAAAAGCATTTCGCTAACAGTTATGATTATTGCTAACGGCAAAGCTATACCCGCAAACCATTGAAACATGGCCAAGCCGGTATCGCCTTCAAATACTTCAAAATATTCTTTAAGTTTATAAGAAAAGCCCAACGGATCATTCGCTTTAATAAAACCCGAAAAAATAAAAAGACATCCCACCAGAATTCTCGCAATATGTGTTAACCAGGGCCACCGACTAATTACCGGCGCGCCATTAACCAATACCAAAAGCGTTACAAGAATTATTGCCAAAGTGGTCTTACTAAAACAAGGCGGACAAATAAAATAGAAAAGAGCCGCCAGACCTATTGACCAAATTGCTCTGAAAATTTTGGAAGATAAAAAGTTTTTCATATTAGTTGATTTGTATGATTAAGCCGATACTTATCAAATATAAAACCGAAAAACAGAGATATTAAAAGGTTTAGCTTTTTTTAACTAACAAAAGCGATTTAATTGCTAAGCTTAATAAGGGCAAAGACCGAATAATTGGTCATATCCATGTAATTGGCATCAACTCCTTCTGAAATAATGGTTTTTCCTTTATTATCCTCAATTTGTTTAACTCTGAAAATTTTCATGAGGATAAGATCGGTTAAAGAGCTTAACCGCATATCCCTCCAGGCTTCACCATAATCGTGGTTCTTATCTTCCATTAATTTCTTTATCACAGCGGCATGCTTATCAAATAGTCTTTCCACTTCTTCGTAAGGCAGATCAATTCGAGGATCATCGGCCAGGTCGATCTGAATAAGGGCTATAATGCAATAGTTAATAATTCCAATAAATTCCCCTCTGATATCATCATCGATCTTTTGAGTCCCCTTCTCCTCTATACTCTTAATACGCTGAGCCTTAATAAAGATCTGATCGGTTAAAGAGGTAAGCCTTAAATTACGCCATGCAGTGCCATAATCTTTCATCTTCTTTAAAAAGATATCTTTGCATAGCTTTATAGCCTTATCGTATTGAACACTTGTAGTCTGCATAATGCGCGTTAAAATTACAGAAAATAACTATAAAAATTACCAAATAAACGGTAAATCACTGTCGTTCAAAAAACCGTTGGTTATGGCCATCATTAATCTTACGCCCGATAGCTTCTATGACGGGGGTAAATACAGCGATGTGAACGATATTTTGCGTGATACTGAAGAAAAAATTAAACAGGGTGCCGATATTATTGATATTGGTGCCGCTTCATCGCGACCGGGAGCCAGAGAAATAAATGCCCTTGAAGAATGGGAACGCATGGAAGGGCCTTTAATGGCGTTAAGAAAAGAATTTAAGAACATTTTTATTTCTGTTGATACCTATCGCTCAGATATTGCTATAAAAGCCGCACAAACAGGGTCCGACATCATTAACGATATTTCGGGTGGTAATATGGACAACGCCATGTTTGAAAGCGTTTCAAAACTAAATGTAGCTTATATTTTAATGCACATGCAGGGCACACCGCAAACTATGCAGAAGGATCCGGTTTATGGCGATGTGGTTTATGAAATAAAAGATCAATTTGAAAAAAAGATCAAGATCCTGCAAAAATTAAATTTTGATAAACTTATTTTAGACGTAGGTTTTGGTTTTGGAAAAAATACCGAACACAATTATCAATTATTGAAACAACTTTCACAATTTACAGAATTGGGATTTCCAATACTGGCCGGGCTCTCCCGTAAAAGCATGATCAATAAAGTTATTGGAACCAATCCGGTAACAGCCCTTAACGGAACAACCGTTTTAAACACCATTGCATTATTGAATGGCGCCTCAATTTTAAGAGTTCACGATGTGGCAGAAGCTAAACAAGCTATAGATTTAGTGGAGTTTTATAAGAATGTTTAGAAGATGAAAGTATCAAGATTAAAGTATCAAGATTAAAGTATCAAGATGAAAGTATCAAGATGATGTGAGTAATCGTTTGTCTTGCGTCTTTACTCTTTTGTCTTTTCTTCATCCTCTCTTTTTTCTTGCGGCGGATCTAAAGGTGTTGGGATGAAATGGTAATTAATAATGATGTCTTGTCCTTGAATATTTTGAATATCACCTTCCGGTTCCTGGTTGCTTGATTCATCGTCATCATCCTCTTCATTCTCCCAATCGTACACTTTTCGCTGCGGTCCTTCTTTTCTATAATTAAATGCTACTAACAAGCCTGATATAGCGCCAAACAAATGGGCTTCCCAGGATATTTCGTCTTTTAAAGGGAAAATTCCCCACATGATACTTCCATACAAAAACAACACCAAAGCTGATACTACCATTAATGGGATATGTTTTCTGAAAACGCCGCTAAAAAATAAAAAAACGGCAAAAGCATAGATCAAACCGCTGGCACCAATGTGGTGGAACGACCCTTCGGCATTATTTCTTCCTCCAATCCATAGCCAGATCCCTGATATAAAATAGATCCACCAAAATACCGGCCAGGCGATTGGTCGGTAAAAATAAAAGGTAAGCATGCCCAAAAACAAAATTGGTAAACTATTAGAAGCTATGTGTTCAAGATTTCCGTGAAGAAATGGCGAAAATAAAATTCCCCGTAAACCAATGGCGGTTCGGGGCGATGTGCCCCACTCACCCAAATTTAAATGGTATTGGTTGTTTACAAAAAAAACGATCCAGCATATTGCTAAAAAACAAAGCGGAAAAAAACTTATTTTAAATAATTGCTTTATTAAGAAATTTTTCATTGTGCTACAGGTAAAAACCTATTTCACAGGAATAAAAATCCGGCTAAGCCATTTAGAAGTATCGCGCTCGAGGTCAGCATTAGTTAAATAAAATTCTCGCGAAGGGCCGGTTTGTTCTAATTTATTCTGTTCAATATAAGGTTTCAATTTTTCGTAAGCCAGATACATTTTATCGTACCTGCCATAATAATTATAAACCAAAGCACGAGTCGATTCCAATATAAAGATCTGTGAATTCTTTGGCTTATTAATGGGCATTTTATTGATTGGGACAACACATTCAAATACAAAATTGTTTGGATCATTGGTGTAAAACAAGGTTCCCGGAGCACCCAATCCTTCTAATCCTAAATTATTAAGGTCCTCTTGAATACTTGCAAAAGCTTTCCCCATCTTAACAGGTATATCCAGAGTTTGACCCGAATCTTTGAGAGCGAGCGTTAAAATTTCGGGCACTTCAATTATTCCAATAATTCCTTCTTCAAGACTATTATTGGTAACTGTTTTATTCTTTAACGTGTCAACTTGCTGCACTACCTCTTTTTCGGGAGCTTTACTTCCCGAACACGAATAAATTAAAATCCCAATAGTTATGATAGGAAAAAATACTTTCATGTTAATTGGTTTTACCGGGATAAACTTTAAGCGCTTCCTGCAAACAAGCCATTGCCGACTTAAGGTCGTCGATCTTTAAAACATAGGCCAGGCGAACTTCGTTAAAACCTGCTCCGGGAGTAGAATAAAATCCGGTAGCCGGTGCCAACATAACGGTTTGATCATTGAAGCTGAATTCTTCCAACAACCACTGACAAAATTTATCAGCATTATCTATTGGCAAACGGGCAATGCAATAAAACGCACCGCTGGGTTTAGGACAAAACACGCCAGGTATCTTATTTATTGCTTCTATAACGTAATTTCTTCTGGCAATATATTCGGTCTTTACTTCATCAAAATACGATTGCGGTGTATCTAAGGCCGCTTCAGCGCCTATTTGTCCATATGAAGGTGGACTTAGTCGCGCTTGTGCAAATTTTAAGGCCGCATTCATTACTTCTTTATTCTTACTGATCATAGCTCCTATTCTGGCGCCACAAGCGCTATAACGTTTGGAGATAGAATCGAGCAATACCACATTATTTTCTATTCCGGATAAATGCATTACCGAAACATATTCTTTCCCATCGTAACAAAATTCGCGGTATACCTCATCGCTTAATAAAAATAGATCGTATTTTTTTACCAGATCGCGTAAAGCTTCCAACTCTGCCTTGGTATATAAATACCCTGTTGGATTACCGGGATTGCAGATCATGATGCCTTTTGTTTTAGGACCGATCAACTTTTCAAACTCACTTATTGGCGGTAAAGCAAATCCGTTTTCAATGGTACTTTTAATAGGCTTAACAATAACATCCGCCGCTTTTGAAAATCCGTTGTAGTTGGCATAAAAAGGTTCCGGAATAATAACTTCATCACCCGGATTGAAACAAGCCATCATAGTGATGGAAATAGCTTCCGAACCACCACAGGTAATAATTACCTCGTTGGCATCGATAATAATGTTATACGACTTATAATAATTGCAAAGTTTCTTACGATAACTTTCATTTCCGGCGCTATGGCTGTACTCCAATACTTTTATATCGGCATTTTTAACACTATTTAAGAAGGAGGCCGGCGTTGCGATATCGGGTTGTCCAATATTTAAATGAAATATTTTTATTCCCTTTTTTTTGGCAGCTTCAGCAAAAGGAACCAGTTTTCGAATGGGAGAGGCCGGCATTTCGGAGGCCTTTTTGGAAATTTTTGGCATAGGGCAAGTAAAAAACAATAAAGATACGAATTTTAACCCTTGCTTATGGTTGATTTCTGTTTAATAAATTTTACCCCAAATACGGGTTAGTCCTCAATAAAACCGTATATTTGACGGTTATTTTATGAACGAATAAACCTGTTATTACTCCCGGAACCACGCCAATTATATCCTTACCAGCAGGTTGCCGTAGAAAATATTTTGCACGGTTAGTTGAATTGCCTCCTAATGCTAATTTGTTATTTCAATTGCCGACCGGTGGTGGTAAGACCATTATTTTTTCGGAGATCGCCAAACGTTATATACAAAAATATGTCTTGTGTTTATATTAACACACCGTATCGAATTAAGTAAACAAACTTCGGGATGTTTAAGACCCTGGTATCACCAATAAAGTAGATGTTTGAGGTAAAACAATTGCCAAGCCAGAGCGATTATTCTTGCTTTACAGCCTGAAACTCTAAATAATCGCCTTCAGGAAAATGATCAGTTTTTAGAAGACATAGGTTTGGTTATAGTTGACGAGGCTCACAACAACTCTTTCCGAAAGATCTTTCATTACTTTAACGACATAAATATTTTTAGGTGTCACTGCCACTTTAAGCAGCAATAAAAATTGCCATTATATCAACTACAGCGATCTTATCATTGGTCAAAGTATTCCTAATTTAATTGAACAAGGTTATTTGTGCGAAGGGGTTACTTACAGTTACGATGAATTTAAGTTCGCTTCGAATTGGCTCCAATGGCGAATTTACCGTTGGTTCACACGAGCTATTGTATACGCAGGCAGTAATGCAAAGCAAATTAATTGAAGCTTACGAAGAAGTTGCCCAGGGAACAAAAGACCCTCATCTTTAACGCTGGTATTTTAACCAGCCGGGCCGTGTACGAAAGTTTTAAAAAGAAGAATTATCCGGTAAGACATTTAGACAGCACCTTTAGCGATAAAGAACGCGCCGAAACTTTAGATTGGTTTAAGAATACCCTAACGGGATCTTATCCTCGGTTAGTATTTTAACAACGGGTTTTGACGAACCGGCTGTTGAAACCATCGCTTAACCGCGCTAATTAAATCGCTTACATTATATCACCAAATGATCGGTCGCGGTAGCCGCGTTTTACCTAATAAAAAACAATTTAAGATCCTGGATCTTGGAAATAATTCGCGCCGTTTTAATTTATGGCAATATCCCATCGACTGGAAACACGTTTTTGTGGCGCCTCACTTATATTTAGAGCACCGTTATAAAGATGAGTGGGATTATGAATTAGAGAACGATTATGAAATGCCGGCCGAGATCAAGAACGTTTCTTAAATTCTTCGGCAGAGTCGTTCATTGTACGCGATCATTATTTAGCGGCTTTGCGAAAAGGTTCTAAACCTCAGGTAGTATTGGAAGAATCGATAGCCGACCATTTTGCACGTATAAAAGATAACGCTGCCGACTTTGACGAAGCTTTCGAACTTTTCAATCTTCTTACCGAAGAAATGAAATACCGGATCAAGCAATTTGGTAAATGTATTAATGCCACCAATAATTATACCGATTGGCAATATCAAACCTATTCGAGCAAATTGCGCCGTAATATTATTAACTTTATTGCGGAGTAATTTGCCCTCCACTTGAATTGATCTTGTTGAATCTGATCTGCATTTAATGAATCCAAAAACAATTTACAAAATAGCCGGGGTCATTTCTATTCTTACAGGTATAATGGCCGCGATATCACTTGTAAATATCCGTCTCATTTTTTTTGGATTACTTTTTGCCATCGTAGGATTTATCTTTTCGGCCATCAATATTTTTTTAAATGCCAAACACGAATACACAGTTGGAAGATTTTCTATAGGATATATTGGTATGATATTTAGTTCTCTTCCTGTTATTTATTTACTTTATCTTATTTTTGGTAACAAATGACAACTGCGAAAAAATATTTATCGCTGGTAAAATTCAGTCATACCATTTTTGCCTTGCCATTTGCCATTATTGGTTTTTGCCTTGCCATTTATTCGGGCGCAGCCGTTTTTTCGTGGGAAAAATTAGTCCTTGTTTTGTTATGCATGGTATTTGCCAGAAGCGCCGCCATGGCGTTTAACCGCTATATTGATCGCCATTTCGACTCTAAGAACACGCGTACCGCCATTCGCGAAATTCCGGCAGGAGAGATCTCACCAACCGCAGCTCTTACTTTGGTGATTACTTCCTCGCTTTGTTTTATTGTCTGTACCTTTTTAATCAATCGCTTGTATGCATCGTCGCCGGTGGCGTTATTGGTAGTATTAGGCTATAGCTACACCAAACGCTTTACACCTTTATGCCATTTGGTATTAGGTTTGGGATTAAGCCTTGCCCCCATCGGATCTTACATCGCGCTAACCGAAAGATTTGACGCACTTCCTATTCTTTTTTCGCTCATTGTTTTTTTATGGGTGAGTGGCTTTGATATAATATACGCCTTACAGGATATAGAATTTGACCAGAGCCAGAATTTAAAATCCATTCCGGTTTTAATGGGAAAAAAAGGGGCGCTGCGTTTATCAGAAGTGCTTCATTTTATTTCGGCAGCGGTGGTATTCGATTTTTTATGAAATTCTTTTGCAAAGGTTGTATTTAAGTGGTGCCGTAATTTTTTGCGGACTCCTTTTATACCAGCACCTCATTGTAAAACCTGATGATCTGAGTAAAGTAAACGTGGCCTTCTTTACAACTAATGGATCGCTAGTGTGGTGTTCGGAATTTTTGTTTGCCAGATGTTTTTCTGCTTTAAGCAAGGCCATCGTTTTTAGGTCATTTTCATTGTTATAAAAGCCTGAGATCTAGATTCTTGATAAACACAAATGTTAATTGTATGTCAATTCTTGACGATTCGCTTTAACAAATAAATTTCGTAATTTAGCTTATCAATAAAAAAACTATGAAAAAACTTATTTTACTATCTGCAGTTGCATTAACCGCTATTTTAGGTTCTGCATTTATCACTTCAGCTTCTGATGAGTTGGCATTGAATGCCGCTTTACCTGAAGGTGCTTACAAAATGAAAGACGTTAGCGGAAAAGAAGTATCACTTAATGACGCTAAAACCGACAAGGGTATTTTTAGTGATCTTTCGTGTAATACCTGTCCGTATGTAAAACTTAGTGAAACACGTATTAAAGATTACAGCGATTATTGCTCAGCCAACGGCATTGGTTGCATTATTGTAAATAGCAATGAGGCACAACGTAGCGAAGCCGACAGCTTTGATGAAATGGTAAAATATCACAGCGCTCAAAAATTAAAATGTTATTACACCGTTGATGTCAGCTCTAAATTAGCTAACGCGTTTGGGGCTACCCGTACACCGCAGTGTTTTTTGTTCAACGCTAAAGGATTAATTTACAAAGGCGCTATTGACGATAACGTTAAAGATCCTGCTGCTGTAAAAGCCACTTATTTAAAGGATGCTTTAGGTGCTTTGGTTAAGAACCAAACGCCTGCGGTACAGGAAACAAAATCTATTGGATGTACCATTAAAAGAGTTGAATCGTAAGAAGAATATTTCCTTAAACGAATTTCCCCGACATAAAAAAGTGATCGGGGATTTTTTTTGATCTTTAATTATCGAACCATTGCCTTTGGCGCGGTATTTTAATATCGCTAAGCATACTGGTCTTTAAATTGAGGGTGATGCTGTACTTTTCCTGAAACCAAAAGGCACTCCAGGCAATACGCTCTCAACATTTGTGATCGTTGATTCACATTTACGCTGGTATAGCTTAATTTATTATTAGTAAAATCATAACCGCTTGTGAGTCCCAATTTGCAGTATTTTGTCACATTCATATCACCACTAAAGTTGAGCGCCTGAATAGTTTTAACGTAAAGTATGGTTGCCCTGCTAAAGGTCATACTATAATACACACTTAAATTCCAGGGTAGCGGCTGATCACTTTTTTCTGCTCCACGTTCAACGTTAGCTTTTCGCGCATCTGGCTTCCAAAGTTAAAGTTAGAACTAAAACTGGCGTTTACTGCCAAATTTCGCTTAAAAACGCCAGTTTAGAATTGGTGTTATAAGTAAAATCTTTTATGCGGTGGTTGGCTTGATAATCAAAAATCGTACGGATCAAATACTCGCGTCTCCTACCAGATCAAAGAATTTAAATAATTTATTACGCGCTAACATTGATGTTACTCATTTGAAAACTATCGGCCGCAAAATTGTAAGTGCCGGTAATCCCTAAATTTTGTATAACGGTTACCTTTTTATCAAATGCACCCGTGTCGCTGTATTGCCGCACCTTTGCTTCAACGTTATTATTTAAATTCACTGATAGCATTGTTTTCAAAAAAAGATGCCTTTTTCAAAAATACTATAATACTGTTTTGGATTTTTTCCGGTGTTATCCGATTCAACCTGTTTCCAAAATCCATATTTCTCATCGGCAAAATCGGGGCGGTAAGAATACGTTAATGTGGGTATCAATAAATGTCGCACCATCTTTAAACGTTTGGATCTAAAACTGTAATCCATAAATACTTTTGTAGTGAGCCCGGTACTGAAACTTCCTTCGTATCCTGTTTTAACACCATTGGCCCTTATGGTGTCGGTTTGTTATAAAGTGAATCGCGGTGTTGTTATAATTAGAACGCTGTCGTGAGGCGTTTAGTAGTATATTTGGTATACATCACCGCGCTTCAAATCTAAAGCCGGGGCTACGGTAATGTATTTGAATAAATTGAAATTGTTGAAATAGGCAAGGTGTGTTTTAATGCCGCACCTCAGCTTTTTCAAGATCGCCTTTAACAAGGTTGAATCGCTGGTGGAAAGTGTATTGCGTGCTTCCAACAAATAATTCACACTCATTTTATCAAATACATTTTTTACGGCACCTTCCGTTTAAACGGAAAAAACGGTTAACATTGAACGTTAACTGTGGAAAGTTATCTCCACCAAACGGGTAATAGTGTTCTGACTATGCGTAGCGTTTATGCTAAGCGAACCCAGCGGTTGCTCTTAGTAAAATTAATATTATTGAAAGGTGTTGTAAGGTATTGTCCCGAATTAAGCGCGTTAAATTTGTTATATTTTTGATTCACATAATTAACATTGGCTTAAAACGAACTGAAGGATTATTTTTATTATCCTGATTATGGATCCAACCAACATTATACGATTTTTGTTTTGAATAGGAAGCCGCATAATCCTTATCACCTAAAATATACTCCGAATAACCTAAATTTAAAGCGCCCGAATATTTGTACATCACCTTGTAATTATTGGTTCTTATGCCCCAACTGTGATTGGAATAAATATCGCCTCTTATGGTCATATCGGTTTTATGTTTATACCCCAATAAAATCCACCGTCTTTCAGAAAATATCCCTGATTAGGCGAGTTGCCTACAAAAGGGATCAAAATACCATCGTGTTGCTTTTTGGTATTAGGAAAAAAACCAAAAGGCAAGGCTCAACGGTGTTGGCACCTCCTACTTCGAGATACATTGGTCCACGATCTTATCGTTTGGAATGATCTTGCCTTGTGGTCTTAAATACCGTTCGGGCATCGTCGAACTGGCACGGGATACACTTCAGGTTTTTCATGTAAATAACTTCGGTACTGTCTTTTTTGATCTCATTTCAAACCAGCATATCGCCCTGCTTTGTAAGAACGTTAAAAATTTTCCCCTTTTTGGTTTTAAGGTTGTACATTATTTTTTCCGCATTGAATCTTGTTCCTCATCCTTAAAAACAGGTTCTTACTTTTACCGGTTGAATCGGTTTCATGTGTTCACTAAATTTTTACTGTAATCGATCTCAATAAATTCCGACTTAATACTCATGTTTTCATACTCCACATAAGCATCGCCAAATAAGAATAATTTATTACCGGTATCCTCGTATCTTGCCGAGTCTTTCGCGTTATATATTATCTTATGTTCAAGGGTCTGTTCTTCCTCCAGACTATCTCTAACGATGACTCTTTTAGTGGTATCGGAGGGCAAAACAGCCTGAGCAGAGCTAAAAAAGGGCATAGATATTAACATTGCCCATAAGAAAACTAATATAACCCTGGTGTAAAGAGTCAAACGATTGTATTATTTTTGGTTTACCTACAAAACTAATAAATACTTGATTTGTAGACAGATGTTTTTAATTAAGATATTAATAAAAAACCTTAAAACAGTTTTATTATTGTTGTTTTGCCTGTTCTCAGGCATCATTTTAACTTCTTTTCACAAAGACGATCCAAAGACCATCAAAACCATTGTTATTGACCCCGGGCATGGTGGCGACGATCCGGGCTGCAGTGGCATTAACAATAAGGAAAAAGATATTTCTTTAGCGGTTGCTTTAAGAGTTGGAAAACTGATCGAAGAGCATTATCCCGAAATAAAAGTTATTTATACCCGCAAAACGGATGTGTTTGTGAGTTTGGAAGACAGAGCTATGGTGGCTAACAAAGCAAAGGCCGATCTGTTCTTATGTATACATTGTAACGCTGCCGGAAAACCGGTAATGATTCGCGACAAGAAAACCAAAAAAATGCGTCCAAAAACTTACGTGAACAAAAAAGGGAAACGTGTTGTGGTGGAGACGACAAATCCTATTCCTTTTGGTTCGGAAACGTATGTAATGGGATTAAAGAACGAAGAAGGTAAAATGAAAGTGGCGCAGCGTGAGAACTCCGCCATGTTACTGGAAGATAATTACGAAGAAAAATACCAGGGTTTTGATCCCGAGAGTGAAGAGAGTTACATTATTATGAGCAACTATACTACCGCTTATTTGATGCGCAGTGTTTCGTTAGCCATGAAGATCCAGGAAGAGTACGGAAAAAAAGCTGGGCGCGTGGATAAAGGTGTACACCGCCAAAGTATTTGGGTGTTGTGGCGCACCGCCATGCCGAGTATTTTAACGGAGATAGGTTATTTAACGAATCCGCTCGAAGAACAATTTTTAGCTTCGGAAAAAGGGCAAACTTACATTTCGGCGAGTATCTTTAAAGGTTTTAGACGATACAAAGATGAAGTGGAAGGAAATAAAAAAACCTATGATGATGAATTGGAGAACATGACCGCATTGGAGAATGAAAACTTAAAAGCGGGCAATACCGGTAAAACACCAAAAGTAGAAGAAGATTATGAAGTGGAAGATGAAAAAGATTCGGTAAAAACGGTTGCCACAAATAACATAGCGCTTAAAAAAGATTCGGTAAAAACAATTCCTACAAACACCATCGCTATTATAAAAGATACTACCGTAAAGTCGTCGCCAACCATTGCAATAACTCCTAAAAAAGAGGAAATTAAAAAGGATAGTGTAAAAATTGTAAAACAAAAGGATGAACCTCGCGATAAAGATGCTGTTGAATTTAAAGTGCAGTTTATGGGTAGCGAGACTTTGTTGGACCTGAAAGAAAAAAAATTCGACGTAATTGAAAACGGCTGGTATTACAAAGTTGGCAACATTTATAAATACACCTCCGGTAATTTCAAAACCATGGCCGAAGCATTCCGGCATCAAAAGAAATTAAGCGAAAACGGTTTTAAGGATTGTTTTGTTGTTGCCTTTAAAAACGGTGAGCGCATTGATTTGAAACAAGCGAAGCTGTTGGCGAAGGAGTAGTTTTTTATCAGGAACCTCTCTTAGTTCACTGTCGATTGAAGTAGGTCATACTGTCAGGCGGAGGGTTAAAATGTCGAAGTCTCCTGTACAAAGATATGCTAAAAGTTGCTCGTCTAAAAGAATTGTTTTGACGGCTATCTGTCAATTTTGACGGGTAAATTCACCTCATTATAATGGCTCACTATAAGTACATTTTGCTTCCATTGTAGTATTGTAATCATGAACTGCATTTCTTTTTAAATTTACTTCCAGATTCGTTCAAAAGGCTATAATAATTGTCAAATGTAGATAGCTCTTGTCTCATTTACTCGAAACTTTCATATTTTGAGACATTTAATCTCATCTCTTCAAGTATTGCTGCCCACTATTTGAAAACAAACCGCTCACAAGCCGTGAAATTCATGACCACCTTTTAAAATTGGATAAGCAGTATCAATTCTATAATGATCCGAAAGGAACGCTCTCGGTTTATCTGCGTGCTGTTGTAAAATCAGGCAGAATAAAATCAGTAAAACTGCCCGGCATTAAAGAAAAGCTGTTTGCGATGCCGGAATGGATTGATAAAGAAGGTTATTTATTTTTGAATTATAGAAAAAACAAAATCCATTTATTTGATTTGAGATTAAGATTTTCTCTTTTGACCAATATTATTTAGTAAGAAACTCATCCGATACCAAGACTGCACAATTTGTTTCAGTATTCTCAGGTGTGCAACCAACATTACATTTTGAAACACCATTGATAAGCAAACTGCGTATTTCAATAAGCTCCCTGATCTTTTGATCCAACAAAGTAACCTTATCTTCAATTTTACCTTTCACGTTGTTGCAGCTTGCTGTATTAACTTCAATCATATCTAATACTTCCAAAACTTCATTAAGTGTAAATCCAAAACCTTTTAATCGCTTAATGGTAAGCAAACGCTTCAGCACATCTTCTGAATACTCCTTGTAGTTGTTTTCTCTCCGTTCTTTACGCCCTACACTAATAAGTCCGTGCTTTTCGTAGAACCGGATTGTATCCTTAGAAAGCCCTGTTTTATTGACAATTTCGCCTATTAACATATTTTTTGAAATTTATTTTGAGTTTTTGCTTGACAGTGGACTATACTCCACTGTTTACATTTGCAAATGTATAAAAACAAAATGATATGAAAATGCTAAAAAAAGTTGTAATGGTTTTATTGATGGTTTCAACTACCCAAACCATAAACGCACAGAACAAGCGATGCTGTGGCGACAAAGGTACTTCATGCGAAGCAAACTTCAAAAATAAGAACAACAAAACAGAACAAAGTAATTACGGAACCGGAAGTCTTAAAATTTTCAACGGAACATACAAGGATGCAATTGAGGTTGCAGCGAAAAGTAATAAACGAATATTTCTTGATGCTTATGCAACATGGTGCGCCCCCTGCAAGGCTTTGGATAAAAAAACATTTACGGATGTCAAAGTATCAAACTACCTGAACGAGAACTTTATCGTATTCAAATTTGATGTAGAAAAAGGCGAAGGAATAGAGTTGGCTAAAAAGTTTAAGATCGAATCCTATCCTACATTATTGGTAATAGATTCTCAACAACGAGTAGTATCGCAAACAACCGGATACTTAAATGCTGAAGATTTTTTAAAATGGATAATTAACCCTAAAAACAAATAAACATGAGAAAACTAATGATCATTGGGGCTTTAACAGCCCTTACACTATCGTCATGCGAGCAAATGAAAAAATGCTGCGGAGGCAAAAAATGTAAAACAGAAAAAGCAGAAGGGACTTGCAGCAAATGTGGAAACAAATCCTGTAATTCATCTTGTAGTTCAACAAATACCAACGAAAACGCAAAAGGAAAATAAAAAGATGAAACGATTAAACTTAATTACTGCGGGAATACTAATGATTTCATTACTTAGTTCCTGCGCCAACGATGGCAATAAAGAAAACAGTACAACAGAAAATAAAATGGAAGAACAAAAAACAGCCGCAGAACACGATGAATCAGCGTGTGGCAAATGCAATAAAAATTCGTGCGATGCGTCCTGCAAATCAAATCCTGAAAATGATACCACAGATGAAGGGCAACGTTTAAAAGAATTGGTACCTTCTTGTAATTTATCAAAAGAACAGATGATTGATCGTAAGAAAACTCTCACTAGCAAATACAGCATGTTCAACAAAGTTGAAAAGGTTATAGAACTGGAAGATGGTTATGACTTTGTATTTGTGCAACCTAAGGAGTTTTCGGTTCAACTGCTTGACTTTGTAAATTTTGAACGTAACTGTTGCTCTAACTTTTCATTTGCCTTGGAGTTTGAGCCTTTTGAAAAGGCAACTCATTTAAAGATTTACGGGTCAAAAGCGATTAAAGAAGAATTAAAAACCGGATTTAAAGAGTTAGGCGTTTTAAAGTAATTATACCTGTAAAATAAATTCACAATGAAAACTTCAAAAAAATTAAAACCCTTGTACAAAAGATTAGGTTGGGCAAGCATTGGACTATGCGGACTTTGTTGCGCCTTGCCCATTCTTGGAACGGTCGCGGGTGTTGGCTCGCTTGCTACTATAGGTTTCTATGCAGAGAAAATCGGTATGGCAGCTTTGGGAATAGCTGTAATTCTGTTCGCTTTTCACTTTTATGAGAAAAGAAAGGCGAAGAAGGAATGTACAACATCATGTGATACCAATTGTAGTTGTAAAACAAAGCAAGTCTGAAATGATAAAAACAATTTTTGTTTTTATAATAGCATCCGGTTTTGAAATAGCCGGATGCTATTTCATTTGGCAGTGGATTAAGAACAATAAATCCTTTGAAAATGGTGTTTTAGGAATTCTCTTCCTTGCTTTGTATGGCGTGGTGGCTACATTTCAAACAGCAATATTCGCAAAGGTTTATGTTGTGTATGGAGGTGTATTTATCATCATGTCAATACTTTGGGCATGTTTTTTTGATACATACAAGCCAGATTTGTTTGATATCGGAGGGATTTTTCTCGTAGCAGTTGGCATAGCGTTAATATACTTCGTGCCAAGAAAATGAGAGCTTGCAAATAGAATAAAGCCCTTAGCAACATCCTATAAACCACTTAATTATAAGTTATATTGAAAATTTGTATATTTGTGTAGTTGAAAAGAGCATTTTACATATTATTCTGTTTCTATTTTATTTCGCTTGCTGTTATGCCTTGTGGAGACAAGGACGATTGCAATGAACTAAAGCACGAACAAACCTCACAAAATTCCGGAGATCATCAGGATGAAGTTTGTACGCCATTTTGTGTTTGCTCATGTTGTGCTACACATTTCGTTGTAAAACCTTTTCAAACCATTCAAAATCAAATAGCAGTTATCAATACAGTTTACACGGTTCATACTGAATCCGAAACTGCTTCTGCCGTTATTCCTATTTGGCAACCTCCTAAACTCAGTTAATGAATTAATGAAGTTTCGGTAGCCCGAAACCTCATGTCTGTTCCGGTGTGCAAATCTGCATGCGGGAATTACTTTTATTCATTCATTAAACTGATACAAATGTTAGATAAAATAATTGCGTTCAGCATAAAAAATAAATTCATCATTGGCTTGATGACGTTCGCCCTTATTATTTGGGGAACGTGGAGTGCATCAAGACTACCTATTGATGCCGTACCTGACATCACTAATAATCAGGTACAAATTATTACAGTTTGTCCAACTTTAGCAGGACAAGAAGTAGAACAGTTAGTAACCTACCCGATTGAGAGAACCATCTCCAATTTGCCTGATTTGGTTGAATTGCGAAGTATCTCTCGCTTCGGACTTTCGGTAATTACAGTTGTGTTTGACGATAAAGTGGATATTTATTTCGCTCGACAGATCATTAACGAACGCTTAAAAGAAGCGGAGTCTAAAATCCCAAAGGGTGTTGGTTCACCTGAATTAGCACCTGTTAGTACAGGTTTGGGCGAAGTGTACCAATACATTATTCACCCCGCTAAAGGTAGCGAAAGCAAGTACACAGCAATGGATTTGCGAACTATGCAGGACTGGATTGTTGCCCGACAGCTTTACGGAACACCCGGCATCGCAGAGGTAAATAGCTTTGGCGGTCAATTAAAGCAATATGAAGTTGCTATTAATCCTGACAAACTATTGGCGATGAATACAACTATTACCGACATTTTCACGGCTTTAGAAAAGAACAACGAAAATACCGGTGGAGCTTACATCGACAAAAAACCAAACGCCTATTTTATTCGTGGAATTGGTTTGGTTAGTTCTTTTGATGATATCAAGAATATCGTTGTAAAAAATAATCCTAATGGTATCCCTATTTTAATTAAGGACGTAGCAGAAGTTCGGTTAGGAAGTGCAGTAAGATATGGAGCGATGACGTACAACGGAGAAAAGGATGTTGTTGGGGGTGTTATAATGATGCTGAAAGGTGCAAATAGTGCCGAAGTAGTTGATAGGATAAAAGAAAAATTACCAACGATTCAAAAGTCCTTACCGAAAGATGTGATCATAGAACCCTTCTTAGATAGAAGAGACTTAGTGGAGCGTGCAATTTCAACGGTAGAAAAAAATCTTATCGAAGGAGCTTTAATTGTAATTTTTGTGTTGGTTCTCTTTTTAGGAAATTTCAGAGCAGGTTTAATTGTTGCTTCAGCTATTCCATTAGCGATGTTATTTGCATTAGCTCTAATGAATGTATTTGGCGTGAGTGCAAATCTGATGAGTTTAGGGGCTATCGACTTCGGTTTAATCGTTGATGGTGCGGTTATTATTGTTGAAGCAACAATGCACCACTTAGCTATTAGAAAAACAATTGGAAAATTAACTCAAACCGAAATGGATGATGAAGTTTTTCAATCTGCTTCTAAAATTAGAAGTAGCGCAGCATTCGGTGAAATAATCATCCTTATCGTTTATATTCCGATTCTTACCCTTATTGGTATTGAAGGCAAGATGTTCAGACCAATGGCGCAGACAGTCGGGTTTGCAATTTTCGGTGCATTGATACTTTCATTAACCTACATTCCAATGATGTGCGCTTTGTTTTTACCAAAAAAACTTTCACATAAAGAAAACTTTAGCGACAGAATGATGAACTTTTTCCAGCGTATATACGCTCCTATGCTTAATAAAGCATTAAAGTTCAAAAAAGCATTTGTAGGAATTACAGTTGGTTTATTCGTTTTTGCTGTAGTCATTTTTTCAAGAATGGGCGGAGAGTTCATCCCTACTTTAACTGAAGGGGACTTTGCCTTTCATTGCATCTTACCTCAAGGAACTTCATTGTCTCAAAGCATTGAAACCAGTATGCAAGCAATGCGACTTATAAAAGAATTTGACGAAGTGAAAATGACGGTGGGAAAAACTGGTGCAGCCGAAGTTCCAACCGATCCTATGCCTCCTGAAGCAACTGATATGATGATTATTCTAAAGCCTCAGAAAGAGTGGAAAAGAGATATTACATACGATGAACTTGCAGATGAAATAACAGAAAAACTGGAAGCGATACCGGGTGTATTCTTCGAAAAAAACCAACCCATCCAAATGCGTTTTAATGAATTGATGACAGGCATTCGTCAGGATGTTGCAGTAAAAATATTTGGCGAAGACTTGGATTCATTATTGACTTATGCAAACAAAGTAAGTTCTGTTATTCAGAGCGTGAAAGGTGCAACAGAACCAATGGTTGAGCGAGTTGAAGGTTTGCCACAAGTAGTGATTCGTTATAACAGATCGCAAATTGCAAACTATGGGTTAAACATTGAAGATATTAACCATTTAGTAAGCACAGCTTTTGCGGGAGGAAATGCAGGTGTTGTATTTGAGAATGAACGCAGATTCGATTTAGTGGTTCGCTTAGATAGCGCACACAGAGGAAACATTGACGATGTAAGTCGCTTGTATATTCCCGCAAGCAATGGGGCGCAAATACCGCTTTCGCAAGTTGCAGATGTAAAGATGGAGCTTGGGGCTGCTCAAATTAGTCGTGAAGGCGGTAAGCGTAGAATAGTTGTTGGATTTAATGTTAAGGATAGAGATGTAGCAAGTGTTGTAAAAGAGATTCAATCAAAATTAGTTGACATTAAACTACCGGAAGGCTATTACTACACTTACGGAGGAACATTTGAAAACTTACAGGCTGCGTCAAAGCGATTGATGATAGCTGTTCCGGTTGCATTGGCATTAATCTTTATGCTTCTTTATTTCACATTCAAATCAGTTAAACAGGCTGCATTAATTTTTACAGCTATTCCCATGAGTGCTATTGGTGGTGTGTTTGCTCTTTTATTAAGAGATATGCCATTTAGTATTTCGGCAGGTATCGGCTTTATTGCTTTGTTTGGTGTGGCTGTTCTGAACGGAATCGTATTGATAGGCACATTTAATCAACTCGAAAAGGACGGTGTAACGGACATTATAGAACGAATTAAACAAGGAACAAAAGATCGTTTGCGTCCTGTTTTAATGACTGCAACGGTTGCTTCTCTTGGTTTCTTTCCAATGGCTTTATCTCATGGTGCGGGTGCAGAAGTGCAAAAGCCGTTAGCCACAGTTGTAATTGGTGGATTAGCTACAGCAACTTTTTTAACCCTGTTCGTACTTCCATTATTGTATTACTTCTTTTCTACTAAAAACAAAATGAAAATAAATCCAACAGTTGCAATACTGGCAATTAGTCTGTTCGCTTTTCAAAATGCAAATGCTCAAACCAAACAACTTAGTGCGGATGATGCAGTTGCGATGGCTATGAAAAATAATTTAAAAATTCAATCGCAACAATTGCATGTGGAGTCCTCACAAAGTTTAAAAAAATCTGTTTTTGAATTACCAAAAACATCTGCCAATATGCAATACGGACAGTATAATAGCATCAATCAGGATTTAGGATTCAATGTATCACAAAGTATTCCTTTCCCAACTTATTACTCTGCTAAAGCGAGTTTATACAATGCACAGTTAAAAGGAAGTCAATTTCAGCAACAGGCATCAATAAACGAAGTTAAGGCGCAGGTTTTGATGTTATACTATCATTTGCAATACTTAGAACAAAACAAAAAGCAATTGCAAGAATTGGATAGTGCTTATTCGGATTTCGTGAAGGCTTCTGATTTAAGATATAAAACAGGAGAAACAAACCTACTTGAAAAAACAACTGCCGAAACTAAGCAAGGACAAGTGCGTTTACAACTTCAGCAAAATGAATCGGAAATAAATTCTGCTTATGCCTCCTTAAAAGCAATTCTAAATACGAAAGAGGATTTCATGATTAATCAGACTTCGGTTGATCCACTTGTTATTTCAGGTACAATAGATACAGCACTGGTTGCTAATAACCCTACATTAAAAGTTTTGTGTCAACAAGCAGTCATTGCGGAAAAAAATAAGAAACTGGAAACTGCACAGGTACTTCCTGATTTTTCAATTGGCTACTTCAATCAATCGTTAACTGGCGTACAAACCATAAATGGACAGGATGTGTATTTTGATAGAAGTAAAAGATTTACAGGTATAAATGCAGGTATAACTATTCCGTTAACTTTCTTTAGTAATACTGCAAAGATAAAATCATTGAATTATCAGAAGCTTGCCATTGAAAAAGAAGCTGAGAAC
Organism: Bacteroidia bacterium; assembly: GCA_044229775.1. Lineage (GTDB taxonomy): Bacteria > Bacteroidota > Bacteroidia > B-17B0 > Aurantibacillaceae > JAHEYG01. Next base: position 4,929 of record JBGASH010000013.1, on the reverse strand, counting down.
GAAAAATTGATTTTACAGTCTCAACTACAAAATGCATTTCAAAAGTATAATCAGGCGGTTTCACGTTACAACTATTTTAAAGCCGTGGCATTAGTTAATGCAAATACTATCATTGGAACAGCAAAAACAGCTTTTAATAGTGGGGCTATCGGCTATATAGAATATTTGCAAGCGTTGCAAACATTTACGGAAATTCAATTAGGATTTCAACAAACGGTTAATGAGGTTAACCAAGAAGTAATCAATATCAATTATTTAATCAATAAATAAATTAAAAGCAATGAAAAATTTAATCATCATCATAGCACTTTTTGCGATAACCAGTCTCATGCTTTCATGTGGAGGCAAAACAGCATCAACAGACGAACATGCTGAAGAAGGTCATCATGAAGAGCACGAGAACAGTAATACAGCATCCTTAAAAGCGGATCAAATAAAATCCATTAAGTTAGAATTTGGGAAAATAGAAAAAAAGCAACTTACAGCATCCCTAAAAGCGAACGGTATTTTAAATGTTCCCAATCAAAACAAAGCAACAATAACTGCTTTAATGGGAGGTGTAGTAAAATCAATTCTTGTTCAATCAGGAAACAATGTGAGCAAAGGACAGGTAATTGCTACCATTGCTAATACATCATTTATTACCATGCAGGAAGAGTTTTTAAGCACATCATCTAAGCTTGCGCTTGCAGAAATAGAGTATAAGCGTCAGCAAGAATTGCAAGCGGGTAATGCTACTGCCCTGAAAACTTTACAATCAACTGAAGCGGAAGTAAAAACACTTAAAGCACGTAAAGCAAGTTTACAAAAACAATTGGAGTTAGTTGGGATTAATACTACTTCTTTATCGAGTGAGAATATACAAACGGTAATTAACATCACCAGTCCGATTTCAGGTGCGGTAAGTACAATTTCAGTTAACATTGGTACTTATATTGATGCGAATAATGCAATTGCAGAGGTAATTGATAACAGTCAATTACACCTTGATTTGTTTGTTTATGAACGGGACTTAGGAAAACTTAAAGAAGGTCAGACTATTCATTTTACATTGACCAATAATCCCGGAAAAGAATACGATGCTAAAGTTTATGCCATCAGTAATACCTTTGAACAAAACACAAAAGCCATTGCGGTACATGCAATGGTTGAAGGTGACAAATCGGGATTGATAAATGGAATGAGCATTACTGCGATTGTAAGTTTAGAGAATGCAACAGTAGATGCAGTTCCTACTGAAGCCATTGTAAACTTTCAGGGACAGGATTATATTTTTGTTGTAACTGATCCACACAACGAAAGCGAGCATCATGATGAAAAAGATGGAGATCATCACGATGAAAACGGTCACGCACATAATGAATCCATAAAAGTTCCTGAAGGAGAACTAACTTTCGAGCGCATTCCAGTGAGAAAAGGAACAACGGATGTTGGTTATAGTGAGGTGACAATTTTAAAAGATATTCCCGTTGATGCTAAAATTGCGACTAAAGGTTCATTTTTTATCCTTGCTAAAATGACAAATTCAGGCGAACACGAACATTAATATTATGGGCAGAGGCTTGGTTCCTTTTAAGTTTGATAAAAACTTTTTTCATAGCCAGGTTCTCTTGCCCACCAAATTAAAAAGATGAGACAATGATTAATACAGATCCAAACCACAAACATACCTACGATGCACAAGGCAATATGACTTGTTGTACATTAGAAGATAAAATCTATGCGAAAGCAGAAGAACATTCGAATGAGGGACATAATCATGACCATGAGGAGGAATCTGCATGGAAGGAATACCTACCTGCAATCATCAGTTTTATTGTTTTAATGTCGGGGATTGTGCTTGATAATTTTATAAAGCCTGAGTTCTTTAAGAATTATGTTCGCCTCATTTGGTATATCGTAGCCTATGTACCAGTGGGAATTCCGGTAATTAAAGATGCCGTCAATTCAATAGCAAAAGGCGCATTCTTTTCGGAGTTCTTTCTAATGAGCATTGCCACCATTGGCGCATTCTTTATTGGCGAGTATTCTGAAGGCGTGGCGGTAATGTTATTTTATGCCGTAGGAGAGTTATTCCAATCAGCAGCGGTTAAACGTGCCAAACGAAGCATTAAGGCATTATTGGATGTTCGACCTGATACTGTAAGCGTAATCAGAAACGGGGCAACAATAACCATTTCACCAAGCGAGGTAAAAATTGGAGAAGTAATACAGGTAAAGGCAGGAGAAAAAGTTGCTTTGGATGGCGAGTTAATTTCTGGCATCTCTTCGCTGTCACTGCGGCATTAACTGGCGAAAGTAAGCCCGATACGAAACGGAAGGGAGAGAAAGTTTTAGCGGGAATGATTAATCTAAATACTGTTTCCGAAATAAAAGTAACTGCACTTTTCAAAGACAGTAAACTATCTCGAATATTGGAATTAGTGCAAGAAGCAACAGCTCGAAAAGCACCTACCCAATTATTCATTTCAAAATTCGCAAAGGTTTATACCCCAATAGTAGTTTTTTTAGCGGTAGGAATTTGTTTGCTTCCTGCGCTTTTCGTTAGTAACTACGTTTTTAATGATTGGCTTTACAGATCATTGGTATTCCTTGTAATCTCTTGTCCGTGCGCTTTAGTGATCTCAATTCCATTAGGGTATTTTGGCGGCATTGGTTTGGCTTCACGAAACGGTATTTTATTTAAAGGTTCAAATTATTTGGATGTTATGACAAAGGTGAACACAGTTGTAATGGATAAAACAGGAACGCTTACAAAAGGTGTTTTCAAAGTTCAGCAGATTGTTCCAGTTGGTGTAGATGAAAAAAAATTACTTAAACTCACAGCAGCAATTGAAGGAAAATCAACGCATCCAATAGCAACAGCCATTACCAAACAGGCGGGAGATTTAATAAATGAGGTAACGGCACAAAACATTGAGGAAATTTCAGGTCACGGTTTGAAAGGTATTATTGATGGCAATGAGGTATTGGCAGGAAATTTAAAACTCTTAAAGAAGTATAACATCACTTATGATACTTCCATTGAAAGTATTGTTGAAACGATTGTAGTTGTTGCCATCAACGATAAATATGCCGGATACATTACCATTGCCGATGAAATAAAAGATGACGCAAAGCAAGCAATTGCCGATTTACACGGACTTAATCAAAAAGTAGTAATGCTCTCAGGCGATAAACAAAGTGTGGTTGACAAGGTTGCTAAAGAACTGAATATCGTAAACGCATATGGCAATTTATTGCCGGAAGATAAAGTCAACAAAGTTCAGGGATTGAAAAATGAAAACAGAACGATTGCTTTTGTGGGTGATGGTGTAAATGATGCACCCGTAATTGCATTGGCTGATGCAGGAATCGCAATGGGTGGTTTAGGTAGCGATGCTACCATTGAAACAGCAGATATTGTGATCCAAAATGATATGCCCTCAAAAATTGTAACCGCAATAAAAATTGGAAATGTAACACGAAAAATAGTTTGGCAAAACATAATAATGGCAATGGTGGTTAAAGTTATTGTGCTTGCATTAGGCGCAGGAGGAATAGCCACCCTTTGGGAAGCTGTATTTGCCGATGTGGGAGTTGCATTGGTCGCAATTTTGAACGCTGTAAGAATACAAAGTATTAAATTTCATTAATGCAACTGTTAAGAGACGAGATAATACAGTTTATTCTTGCCAACAATCCTCTTTCAAAAAAAGAGGAATTAGAAAAATTATCTTTGACAGCATTGGTGATGATAAAAACTCAGATTGAGATTGATAGAGTTAAAAAATGAAATTACATTTTAAAATGCCGCAAGGCTTAAAGCAACATGTAACTGAGGAGTTACTGAAATCTAAGGAAACCTTTAAGAAAGGTGAATTACATACTTCTTGGAGACATCTTGAGCGAGCGCATATTCTCCGGTTAAAAAGGACTCTTATACTTAGGATTGGTAATTAAAGTATTATCCGTTAAGGTTTTTAAAAAATTTACTAAATCTGCCTTTTGTTGAGCATTTAGCATTAACCCCGTTCCTCTTGTGTTTTCTAAAGCAGGGTCAATATAAGTAGATGCTTTTAAACCGCTATTGTAGTGGTCAACAACTTCCTCCAAAGTTTTAAATCTTCCATCATGCATATATGGTGCTGTAAGTGCTATATTTCTTAAACTTGGTACTTTAAACTTTGCTTTATCCGCTGCAAGGTTTGTTACCTTTTGTCTGCCTATATCCGTAATTGAAGCATCGGTGTCCATACCATTATTCATGTAGTCGTTATTTGTAAAATTGAATCCACTATGGCAATGTGAGCATTCTGCTCCGGACTGGGAAGGGAAAAATTGATTGTATTCCTGAAAAAATAACTTCCTGCCATTATCCTCACTTGCTGTTAATGTGGCACTACCTGCTAAATACCTATCATACTTTGAATCATTTGAAACAATAGAGTTCATAAACTGCTCCATAGCTTTTGATATTTTTTCAGAGGTAATTTCTTCCGAGCCAAAAGCCTTAGTAAACTGAATTCTATACATTGGGTTGTTTATGAGTTTAGCAATAATACTTGGTAAAGTTTCAAACATCTCTAAGGTATCTTGTATTGGCTTTAATGATTGGTCTCGCAACAAATGCGCCCTGCCGTCCCAAAAAAACTCGTTTGTATGCCAAGCAGTATTAAAAATTGCCATAGCTTGCCTTTTCCCCTGAAGCCCAAGCACTCCAATCGAAAATTTTGCGGTATCATCAAATGCAAACTCTTGTTTATGGCAACTTGCACAAGCAATCATGTTATTTTTAGAAAGTGTTTTTTCATAAAACAACATTCTGCCTAATTGCACGCCTTGTTCAGTTAAATTATTATCGGTTGGCCAATTAGGCGCAGGAAAACTACCACTACTAAATGCATATGGTGTTCCATCATATTTGGCAGGCTCGCCAACAGGGTCAAT
>JBGASH010000248.1:0-4007 GCA_044229775.1 Bacteroidia bacterium | reverse complement strand
CCATATCACTTGCTTTTAATTCTTTTGTAGCATAAACATTTTTTCCCCAACCGCTACAAACATCAATAAAAATTCTGTCGTCTTTGTTTTTCTCAATCCCTTTATTCAAATAAAAAGTGGCTTTATAAGTTCCGAAGTTCAGCCAACTGAGCGGACCAAAAACCACAAAATCATTAAAGGCAACTGTATCTTTGTTTAGAAGCAACGTACTGTCAGGTAATACTGTGTGATTACGATACATTAGATTTTTAGAGTTGAAAACTCTAAAGTAAGGGGCTTTTTCGTATTTGCAGAACTCAAAATTTGAAATATAAAACGACTCACTTTTCTTTCTAAGCAAAACACCAAACTGATAAGCTGTATCCGGGAAACTATTAAGCCAATTATTTTTCACGAGGTAAATACTGTCTTTGGCAATTACTTTCGGTATCAACCTCACATTTCTTACAAAATCAATATCGTGTGGGGTGGCCAAACATTCTTTTGGATTAACTGAAGAAAAAACGTAAGCGAACCAGTAATTTCCAATTATTCCACAACTTCCCAGTTTCTTAACTTCCTTGTATTTACTAAATGGTAAACCGATCCAATATCGGGGATCTTCATAAAAAGCGTACATTATTAGAAATAAACCAAGCGAAGCAAACGAATAGGTCCAGTACCTGAATTCAAAACTCATTTTATAAACCCAATCCGACATGTAAATTAAAACCGTTGAAAGAACAGCATTCAGAAAAAGCGTGATCAGCAATACACTATGATAATTATTGTTGAACAATATCCGTTTTACGAAAAGATAATAAACGGTTATGCTTAACGCTCCAATAAAAAAAACAGCATAAACGATGTTAAAGAAATTAAATACCGGCTTACTTAAAGCGTCTAAAAAATAATCGTAATGTCTAGTCAGTCCCAATTTAATTTCTGTCCATCCAATAAATGTTTTGTCCGAATACGATTGCCCAATAGCGTAAGATTTGGCGTAAGTTACGAACCAGAACGTGAGCGCTGCCGTTATCATCAAGAGCGTTCCAAAAACAGTAGCATCAATTATTTTAAATTTTAACGATCCTGGCTTTATCATTACCGCCAAAAACAAGATCAAAGCAAATAGTCCGTAAAACAAGCCGCTTAATTCCGATACCCAAACAGAAATTCCTAATACCACAAAAGATAAAATAAGGTACAGGTACTTGTACTTTTTACATTCATAATATTTTTCGCCGCTCCAAATTGCAACAGCAATCAAAAAGAATTGGGCTTCGTAAGGCTGTGCTAAATAAACTATTTCCGGAAAAAGCGGAATGGGCATGAACCAAAACACAAACAAACAACCTTTTAAAAAATAACTTTTAATATACCGGCAAAAGAACAAACAGCACAATACCATTAAGCCGTATTGCACCAATGTAACCGCAATTACCGGCGCGATACCTAATGAATGGGTCAGAAAATAACCCAACATGGGCACCATGCTACCTAAACGGGTTTGTCCCCAGAAATAATAATCCTCAGGTAAATGCATGTCGTGTGCCATTAAAACATGAACCGCGTGGTCAGAATTGTAGTGATAAGTATAAAGCGGTGAATAAAGAAAAAAAGAAGTTGCTACACAGATAATAGCAAACACATTATAGATCGCTTTATCAGTAAACTTCATCTTTCTTTTTTTCGATGATAATATTGAAGCTGTCTTCACCCGGGCCAAAGGTAGCTCTGATGTTCTCACCCCATTCCACCACTTTCAGCGGCACATCATCGGCTGTTCTTATTGTGAAGATACCACCATTCTTACGATGAAATTCGCCGGTTTGGAGTAAAATAAATCTTTGCAAAGGCGAAAACTGAGCGTTCACAAAAATGATATTGTCTTTGTTATTATAATCGCGTGTAGCCATCATTCCTTCGGGTAACAACAACTGACTGCTTCCATCTTCAAACGTTTTGAGGATCATTCGCGTTTTAGAATCTTTTTTACTACACAGTACCCTTCCACCCCACTCGAACCATAAAAATTGATAGCCTTTAGGTTTTATAAAAACCGTATCCATTTTCTTTACCTTAAATTTAGGAAGAGTGATCACTTTTATATCCTTATTATTCCTAATACTATCGGGCACGTCGGCGTTGTCGAACACCGCTGCCTTATACCCTTTCTGCTTTAGCAAGCGTAACTTATCTTCGTTTGGAAATCCTTTGTAGCCTATCATATCGTTATAGAACATGAATGGGATATTTTGCCGGGGTTCAGGACAATTAAAAACCACATATTTCTCTTCCTTATTTAATTGCGTGGCAATTTGCTCGCAAGAGTTCTTCCAGTCCAATTGTTCGCGCCTATCATGGTAGTGATACGGAATTTTTTTGGCCATGCCATGTGTTTCGGGAATAGAATCTAAACGCAAAGAATAGAAACTAAGAGAAATTATGAGGATCAAAAAAACCGGTTTTAATACTTTTAAATTATTTTTTTCGAAGAAATCGTACAAACCAAAAGCCACGGCACCAAATCCCGCATAAAAAAAGCAACTGGTGATCATGGTAAAGGCCACCATTTTTGTTGAGGCCCAAGCGAAAAAAGAAAACACAAACACTATGGTTGTGAGCATTGCAAAATAACCTGCTCGTGACTTAAAGTAATGGTACAACAACACCAACCCAAGAACAGCGGCAAAAGGCGCCAGATAACCATACATTTCATTGATCTTATCTAAATGGAACCAACAATCACCTGTATGCCCTTCAATGGCCTCATACAAATGCCGGTTATTGTATTCCGATTCGAAAGTACTTTCTAAAGGAAATGACGATCGTAATATTTATTTAATTTTAGAAAATCTTTTCCGGAAGAGAACGATTGATACAAGAACCAAAAAAGATAAATAAGCAACCCTACCAACCACTTTGTAAGCACCGCCATTCCACCAAAGATCCCAATCCAGATTATCCACTTGGTTTTTTGCTCGGGGTGGTTTACATACTCGGTAAAGGCCCAAAAACTCGCGGTGACATACGTGATAAAAACAAGATCGTTATGATCGGTCATTTGACTCCCCGCTGCCAATTCACCAAAGAAATAACTGGTGCTAAAAAACAAAGCGCCGTAATAACCGATATTTACATTGGCTAGATTTTTACCTATCCTGTAAATGCAATAAGCCGCAAATGCTGCACAAATAGCGCTTGGTAAACGAACGGCCCAAACTTTTGCACCAAAAATTTTTATGAATAGCGCCATTTGCCATAGATATAAAGGTTGCTTATGTACCCAAACGTAATTATTTGTCCAGTCTTTATAATCATAAGGTAACACCTCTGCCGGATACAAAGTAGGAAGAAATGGATGATGCGACAAATTCTTTGCCACCAAAGCATGGAACATTTCGTCCCAGTTATTTAAATAAGGATCGAGGTGGATCTGAAATAACTTTAACACAAAAGTTCCAGACAACAACAATAAAACCGACGTATTTATTTTTTTTGTGTAGTGAAAGAAAAAAATAGAGGCCAGAAATAATATACCGGCTAAAATAAGTAAAAGTGTTTCGGTAGGAGTAAAATAGTTTTGAAACATCAACTAAATATACACTATTTTTTTTGCAAACCTGTTTTTGTGATAACCGATGATTCCTGATAACTTTCGTAATCAGTATTGATCTCCCATAAATTATGTTTGGTGCCTTTAAGAATATTCTCCACCGCCAGGCGACCCATTAAAATACTGTGATCTTGATTATTATATTTAAAAGCGCCGTACCTACCGATAACATGTAAATTTTGGATCGACGAAAGATAATCTTCAACCGGCTTTAGCACAGTTTTATAACCGGTAGAATAAACCGGATAACATTTTGGGATCTTATAAACATGACCGGCACTTATTTCGGCGTTCCCGATCAAACCCGTTTTACGTAATTCTTGTTTTCCTAATTCAACCAATCTGTTTTCATCCCAACTCCAAAAATCATCTTCGTCATAACACCAATATTCAAGCGCGCAGATCGTAC